>JBDSFL010000508.1:0-3351 GCA_039919545.1 Thermoanaerobaculia bacterium
GTCTTCTTTCTCTCTTTCCCTTCCGGGTCGAGAGTCCTGACGCGCCAGCGCATGACGCCTCCCGGCACCTTCTCGCGCAGGAACGAGGGAGCGCGATAGGAGAGAGTTCCCTGGCGCAGCAGCGCCGAGAGGATCTCGACGCCGTTCGGATCCACGATCTCGAGCTTGTAGAGAAGAGCCAGACGGTCTTCCGTCCAGGAGAAATCGACGGGTCCCGCCGCGACCGCGCCGATCGGGGGCGCCAGGAGCGAGATGTCGGGGCCGGTCACGGGGCCCCCTCCGATGGTGTAGCGCAGCGTCGGCATCGGAAAGCCCGCGGCGGCGCCTGAGTAGACGATGCCCGATCCGGCCCCCGCGGCCGCGAGGTCGGAGGCGGCATCGCGATCGCGCGAGGCCTCGACGCGCAGCAGGATCTGGTAGAGCCCTTCGGCTTGCACCGGCATGAGCTTCGGATCGGGCCCGGGCAGCGTGATGCGCGCGGGGCCCGCCGTGAGCGGCACGTTGAAGCGGGCCACCTCGCGATAGCGCTTCTGCAGGCCGCGCTGATCCGGCGGCAGGGAGCCCTCGGTCAGCAGGTCGGTCGACGTGGGGGGATCCTCGCCCGGCATCACCACTTCCCAGCGGCCGGTGAGGGTGCCGACGCCGTTGTAGCTGATCTCGGCCTTGAAGGCGGGGAGCGGGCCCCCCGACGGAGCCGTGGCCACGGGCTCGCCGCTCTCGAAGCGGACGAGGACGTCGAGCAGCGCAAAGGGCACACGCGCGCCGCCCCCCGTGAGCCGGCACGTGACGAAGACGAACTCGTCCGGACCGCCGGTCGTGCTCCGGAAGTGCCGCACGTAGAAGAACTGCGGTGAGGCGCCGGCCTCCACGGCCTGATACGCGCGGCGCGAGATCGACGCGGGAATCGTCATCACGTCGACGAACGTGGAGCCTTGCTGGCGGGAGAGGTCGTAGCGGAGGGGCAGGCTGCCGTAGACGGTGGCCGGGTTGCACCGGAAGCCGAGATCGGGGGTGGCCGGGATGATCGCGCCGCACCATTGCGCGTCGACCGGCACCTGGTTGTTCAGCCCGCCGAAGGTGATCGTCAGCGTGGTGGCCGCCTGGCTGTTCACGTTGAGGCCCGTCGGGTCGCGCCGGATCTCGGCCGTGGCGGTTTGCACGCCGAGCGAGAGAGCCAGGAGCGGAAGAACGTAGCCGAGCGGAAGAAAGAAGCCGAGCCGTTTCCGTTTCATGCGTTGCTTTCCTAAAACAGGGACATGGTGAGGCCGGAGGAGAACACCCACTGGCGGCGGGTGGTGATATCAGGGGCGAGGCTCGAGCGGGTATAGCTTTCCTGATAGCCGTAACGCAGGAAGGCCTGTCCGGAGATCCCGTGCTTCTGCGTTCGGTTGGTGGCGGCGATGCGCAGCGTGATGGTTCCGTCGCCCGCGAGCGACTCGGTCCGGTTCGCCCCCGAATCGTCCTGGGTGACGGTTCGATTGAAGTTCGCCGCCAGGGACGTGAGCTTCGTGAACGCCCAGCTCGCCTGCCCCGCGACGCGGTTCGTCTTCTGGATCTGCAGCGGCTCGTCGTTGCGCTGACGCTCGAACGACAGCTCGCCCGAGAGCTGAAGCGTGGGGTGCGGATTCACGCCGAGCTGCACCGCGTTCCCGAGGTTGCTCGAGTCGGCTCCTTCGCGCTCTTCCTGGCGGTTGTCGACGAGCCCCAGCGTCAGCCGGTACCCGAGCCGGAACGGGCCGATGTTCCAGTCCGCGGTTCCGGCGTGCGTGATCGACGCCTGACTGGGAACGAACGTGGGCGTGAACTCGCCCGCCACGAGATCCACCGAGCCCACCTGCTCCGCGCGCTGGAACGTGTACCCGAGCTGCGGGAGGAGCACGGAAGGCTTCGTGGGCGTGAGGAGCGCGGCCAGCGGCAGCGTGACCGTCGCGTTCTGCCGGCGGCTGCGCGTGGTGAGGAGCGTCGGCAGGCGATTCAAATTGTCTTTCTGCACCTGCGCGCCGAGCTGGATCGCGGCAGGGCCCAGGATCGTGTTGAGCTCGACACCCGCCTGCTCGAGGTCGGCCTGGTTGGAGGCGCCGGGGCTGCGGAAGAGCGGATCGACGCGGTCGTAGCGCACCACCACCCCGATCGAGCCGCGCGCCGTCGTCCCGAGCACGAGGTCGCGCAGCACATCGGCCGACACCGTCGCGTACTCGGCGCGCTTCGTGACCTCCTTCACGGGGATCGCCTCGCCGTTCGGGTTGAGCGTGGGGTCGGGCGGGTTCGTGAACTTCGAGTACGCCACGCCCCCTTCGATCCGCACGCGCTGCGCAAAGACGCTCGCCAGCGCGCGCAGCCCCAGACCGCGGCTCTTCTCCGCGTCGTCCACCACGCCCTCCTGGAAGCGCGCCTGCGGCCTCACTTCCGTGTCGAGCACCGTGGCTTCCAGCCGGAGCGCTCCGGGAGCGGCCGGCAGAAACTCGAGGCCGAGCCGCGCCGAAAGGAACCGGTTGTTCGCCGACTCCAGCCCGAGCAGGTTCTCGTATCCCACGATGGCAACCGAGCTCATGGCCGCCGCGGCGATGTCGATGACGCGCCCGAGGCCGACCGTGGCCACCAGACCGCGGCTCGAGAAGGAATTGATGATGTACTTGTCCTGGCCGAAGGAGACCTGCCCCACGGTCAGGCTCGTCTTCCCTTTCTGCACCTGGACGACGTAGCTGGCGAGGTCGACCTTCGGCGCATCTTCCCCGAGCAGCGAGAAGCGCAGCGCCTGCTGCTGGTTCGAGAAGGCCGACGCCTGGACCGAGGTCGACATCGTCCAGCCCGACTTCACGAGCTTGGCTTCGAGACCGAGCTGCCCGGTGAAATCCTGGAAGCGGCGCCGCGGGTTCTCGGTCTCGGGCTCGGGAAATTCACCCTCGTCCAGCGTGCCCGCGAGCCCCAGATCGAGCTTCGGCTTCACCTCGGCGGACTCCAGCCCGGCAACGGTGAGGACTTTCAGCGGGATCTTTCCCGCTTCGCTCCAGACGCCGTCGGCGCCGATTGCATAGACGACCAGCTCGGACGTGCCGGACGGAAGGCGCACGAGGTTCTGCCCCAGGCTGAGCCCCTCGCTCGTCCGCAAGAAGAGATCGGTCACATCGAGCGCACCCAGCAGCACGGCGAACCGGCCTTCCGCCTCGGTGATCTTGCGGCTCGCTCGCAGCAGCAGCACCGCGTTGCGGGGCACGAATTCTTTGCCCCCGGTGTCGAGCGTGAAGGACGGCGCGGGATCGGCGGCACCTGCTGCTGCGGCTGCCGTGGCCGTGGCCTCCGGTGCGGCCGCGGGCGCCACCGGGGCCGCGGGCGGCACGCCGCCGTCCGCGG
>JBDSFL010000528.1:0-3595 GCA_039919545.1 Thermoanaerobaculia bacterium
CCAGGCGCGCGGCACGGGGATGCGCGAGGGCCGGCTGATCGCTCCTTTCATCCGCAAGATTGATGGCTTCCCGAACGCTCCGGATGGCTGGGAGCTCGCGCTCGCGTACGGAGATGCCCGCGGCGAAGCCGAGACAAGGCTCATCGGGATCCTGAAGAGCGAGCCGAAAAACGCCAGGGCCCTGCTGGGCCGTGCTCAGCTGCGGCGCATGCAGAGCCGGAGCGAGGAAGCGGTCGTGGATGCGCGCAAGGCGTTCGAAGCGAGTCCGGACGCGAGCTTCGGGGCCACCGTGGCCGCATTTCTGGCCGAGGAATATTCTCGGTCCAACGACAAGGCCAACGCGAGAGTCTGGTTTCGCATCGCCGTGAAAGACGCGTCGCCCGAGGTCGTCTCGCGCATGGCGTTTCGCGCTGCCCGAATGGCGCGCGAGACCGGCGACGCGGCCGAAGCGCAGGAGCTGCTGCGAACGGCATGTCGTGCCGGGAACGCGGAGGCGTGCGCCGAGGTGAAGGGCGAAGCGCCGACCGATCGACGACCGCTACGCCGCCGTTTTCGCAACTGAGGGGCCGGCCCCGCGAAGCGACTTTGCGAACGACCCGGCTTGACACACCCGGCCGAGTCATCTATCTTCTGCGGCTCTGAGCGCGGGACTAGCTCAGTGGTAGAGCGCGACCTTGCCAAGGTCGATGTCGCGAGTTCGACTCTCGTGTCCCGCTCCAATATAAATCCCTGGCGCGTGGCCAGTTAGCAGCGGCGGACCGAAAGGCCCGCCGTTTCTATTTGGAGTTTCGATCTTCAGATACGTCGCGAGTGCCGATAGTCATCGTGAAAGTCCGCCCTGCCCTGCGGCTGAGCTCCCTCTCTGATAGGGTAGTACCGCGCTGCGGCCGAGGGTTCAGGGTTCATCGCCAGGTTCGATGAGCCAACGAACGAGAGCGAGGCATCGATGTCGGGACGGCAGATCCTGCTGGTCGAAGACAACGCGGACGACGAGGTCCTCACGCTGAGGGCTCTCCAGAAGAACAAGATCGCCAACGAGATCGTGGTCGTGCGCGACGGGCTCGAGGCCATCGACTACCTGTTCGGCACGGGCGCTCATGCGGGCCGCGATCCCCGTGAGGCCCCGGCCCTGGTGCTCCTCGACCTGAAGATTCCGAAGATCGACGGCCTCGAGGTTCTCAAGCGAATGCGGGGTGACGACCGGACGAGGCTGACGCCGGTGGTCGTGCTCACGAGCTCGCGGGAGGAATCCGATCTGCTGCGCGCCTACGACATCGGGGCGAACAGCTACATCGTGAAGCCGGTCGACTTCAATCAGTTCACCGAGGCGGTGGGACATCTCGGACTTTACTGGCTCGTCCTGAACGAGAGGCCGCCCGCTCGGAGCCTCGGCTGATGAAGACCCCGCTCCGGGTCCTTCTGATCGAGGACTCGGAGGACGACGCGCTGCTGATCGTGTCGGAGCTGAACCGGGGAGGGTACGAGTGTGATTTCGTCCGCGTGCAGAGCGCCGAGACGATGCGCGCGGCCCTCCAGGCGCAGGGCTGGGAGATCGTCCTCTCCGACTATTCGATGCCGGGCTTCAGCGGCATGGCCGCGTTCCGGATCCTGCGCGAACGCGACCCGATCATCCCGTTCATCCTGATCTCCGGAATGCTGGGCGAGGAGATCGCGGTCACCGCGATGCGGTCGGGAGTGCAGGACTACCTGCTGAAAGGAAACCTGGGGCGACTCGTCCCCGCCGTGCAGCGGGAGCTGGCCGAGGCGCAGACCCGTCGCGCCCACAAAGCCGCGGCGGAAGCGCTGCGGCAGAGCGAGGAGCGCTTCCGGCTCATTGCGGAGAACGTGGATTCCGTGTTCTGGATCTACGAGGTCGAAAGCAGGCAGCATTCGTACGTGAGCCCCGCGTACGAGCGCATGTGGGGCTGTGCGCCGCCCGCGCTCAGCGAGGGGAGCTGGGCGGCGCTGCTCGAGTCGGTGCACCCGGAAGATCGAACGCGGGTGGGGCACGCCATCGCCCTGAATTCGCCGAGAGGATTCGATATCGTTTTCCGGATCGTGCGCCCCGACGGCGAGGAGCGCTGGATCCGCAACCGGAACTTCCCCGTGCTGGATGCTGCGGGCGCGACCGCGCAGTTCGTCGGCATCGCGGAAGACTTCACCTCTCTGAAGATCGCCGAGCAGGCGCTCGGGTACGAGCGCCGATTTCTCCTCGCGATGCTCGACACGCTCTCGGAAGGGATCGTCGCGTGCGATGCGGGCGGTGTCGTCACGCTGGTGAACCGAGCCACCCGCGAGCTCTGCGCCCTACGTTCGGATGTGCCTCTGCACGAGGCCTGGGGCGTCGCCTTCGACCTTTTCGAAGGGGAAGGCTCGGTTCCGCTGCCAGCCGGCGATTCCCCTCTCGCACGCGCCCTGCGGGACGAGAAGCTTCAGGACGTGGAGATGGTGATCCTGCCGCGGAGCGGGACGAGGAGATCAGTCCTCGTGAGCGGACGTCCGATTCGCGACGAACGTGGCTCGAAGCTGGGCGCGGTGCTGGCGATCCACGACGTGACCGATCGGAAGTCGCTCGAGCAGCAGTTTCGTCAGGCTCAGAAGATGGAAGCGTTCGGCCAGCTCGCGGGCGGTGTGGCGCACGATTTCAACAACATGCTCACCACAATTCTCGGGTACAGCGATCTCCTGCTTTCCGCGAGTCCCGACCCGGCGTTCAAGGAGGACCTCGAGCAGATCCGCCGCGCCGGTGAACGCGCCGCCGACCTCACCGCCCAGCTCCTGGCCTTCAGCCGCAATCAGATCGCCGAGCCGAGGCTGCTCGACCTCAACCTCCTCGTGCGGGAGATGGAGAGGATGCTCGGACGCATCATCGGCGGGGGAATCGAGCTTCGGACGTTCCTGGATGACGCGATCGGCTCGGTGCATGCGGACCCGGGACGCGTCGAGCAGGTGCTGCTGAACCTCGTCATCAACGCACGCGACGCGATGCCGCACGGCGGGCGGCTCACCATCGAGACGTCGCGCACCGATCTCGATGTCTCTTACACGCGGAATCACATGGGCGTTTCGCCCGGACGCTACGTGCAGCTGTCGGTCTCCGACACGGGGACGGGAATCCCGCCGGAGGTCGTCCCGCGAATTTTCGAACCCTTTTTCTCCACGAAGACGAAGGGAAAGGGGACGGGCCTCGGGCTCTCGACCGTGTACGGGATCGTTAAGCAGAGCCGCGGGCATGTGTGGGTCTACAGCGAGCTCGGGAAGGGGAGCGTCTTGAAGGTCTACCTGCCCGAGCAGCAGGCGGCCGCCGCATCCGTCGAGGATGCGCAGCCGGAACAGCAGGCGCTGCGCGGATCCGGAACGATCTTCCTGGTCGAAGACGACGAGTCCGTCCGCTCGTTGGTCCATCGTGTGCTCAGGGAAGCGGGCTATCTCGTGGTCGAGGCCGGGAGCGCCGAGGAGGCGCTGCTCCTCTTCCCATCGCTGGGTGCTATCGACATGGTCGTCACCGACACGGTGCTGCCGGGCCTGAACGGCGTGAGGCTGGCGCAGGAGCTCCGTCTGCGCCGGCCCGAGCTGCGCATCCTGTTCATCTCCG
>JBDSFL010000569.1:0-2520 GCA_039919545.1 Thermoanaerobaculia bacterium
GGCAACTCGAACGCCCAGTTCAGCACGAGGAAGCGGGTGAAGCGCGGCAGCGGGTGCTCCCGCAGGATCGAGGTGCCGATCATCGTCGCGTCCCAGGGGAAGATGCCCGCGTGGTTCGAGACGAGCAGCGCGCGGCCGTCGTTCGGGATGTTCTGCGCCCCCTTCATCGTGATGCGCCACCACACGCGGTAGAGGAACTCGAAGAGTGGCTGCGAGGAGCGCGCCGCCACTTCGTCCCAGCCGAAGTCGTCGATCTCCAGAGAACGCGCGCGGTGCCGGAAGAGGTTCCAGAGGTCGACGTACGAACGGGGCGAGGCGATGTGCGGATGCTCGGCGAGGAAGCGTCCCGCTTCGCCCAGCATCTTGCGAACGAACTCGGCATCGGGGGGCGGCGGGATCAGGCTCGGGGCGAAGGGCTGCGCCGAGTGGAGCTCGGTGCCGGAGGAACGGGCCGGGGAGGAACGCATCACGACACCCTTCTCGGCCCGGGCGAATGACCCGGCCCGCTCGCGGCACCCGCGGCCGCGCCTCGCGGGGCCGGCGGTGCGTGACCGGCTCCCTTCACGTGCTGTTCGTAGCGGTACGCGGCCGTGCGGGCCACATCGGAAAGAACATCGAAATCGATCGCGCGGCCTTTGCCGCGGCGCACACGCGCCGTGGCGAGCAGCGTAACGAGGCTCGTCTGGCGCGGCTCCCAGCCGAGCACCCTTTTGGCCTTGGCGTTCTCGGTGACGCAGAGGTAACGCAGATAGTGGGCGTGCGCGCCGGGAAAGAGCCCGAGGCCCGCCAGCCAGGCGGCCTCGATGAGCGGATAGGCGATCGGGTGCGGGATCGGGATTCCGAGCGTGCCGTAGAGCAGGAACGCCGTGGAGAGCGGCACCACGCCATCGGGCGAGATGTTGAAGACGCCCTTGGCTTCGGGTGTTTCCAGCACGCGCAGGATCGCGTCGACCGCGTCGGTCGGGTCGAGAAACTGGAGCAGCGGGTCGTAGCCCATCAGCGTCACGACGAAGGGAGATTCGAGCAGCTTCGCCCGGTAGTCTCTCGCGTCCGGAGCGAGGATCGGCGCGAAGCGCAGGACGGCCACCCGCGAATCCGGATGCTGCCGAACGTGGTTGCGGGCGTGGGACTCGGCCTCGACGAAGTCGCGAACGAAGCGGTCTTCGGGGTCGGGCCGCAGCGGGTGCTCCTCGCTCAGGAAGTTCGGGTTGTCGCCGCGCGCCCCGTAGACCATGGTCGTGGAGCCGAGGACGATGCGCGAAACGCCCGCCTCCCCCGCTGCTGCCAGCACGTGCAGCGCGCCGATGGAGTTCAGCTCGTGCGCGTACGTGGCCTCGCGTGAGGGGCTCCGCAGCGCGGCCAGGTGAACGATCACGTCCGGCCGCTCTTCCTTCAGCAGCTTGAGGACCATGCCATCGGCATGGGGCAGATTCAGGTCGACGAAGCGGTGCTTGATCTCGGTGGAGGACTCCGCCGGCGGGACGAGATCGAACACGACGACGTCGTAGGTGCCCGACGAAGCGAGCGTCTTGACCAGGTGCGAGCCGAGCAGACCGCTGGCGCCCGTGAGCGCCACCTTCGTTTTCTTGCGAGGGACGGTGAAATCGACGACGCGCCCCTCGGGTCTCGAGGCACGCGGCGCTCGAGCGCTCCGTTTCCGCGACGGACTCCTGGACGCGGTTTCCTTCACCATGCTCTCTCCTACCGGCGCCTGGAGGGCGCTGTCTTCTGTGGCGCGGCCTTGCGAGCGGGAGCCTTCGTGGCGGCCGGCTTCGGAGCCGCGGCCCGAGGGCGCGTCGGTGCGGCGCGCTTCGGTGCGGCTGCCGCGCTCCTCAGGGCCTGTAGCTCCGACTCGAGCTCGTCGATGCGGTCTTCCAGCTTCGAGACGTCTTTCCGGGTGGCGACGTTCATCCGCGGCAGCGCCTCGGCCACCTGCTTATCCACGGCTTCCTTGGCGGCAATGCCCTTCTTGAGCATGTCGATGAAGGTCGGGTTGGACATCAGGTTGTTGGAGATCTCCGTGAAGAAGGCCTCGCCCCGCGCCTTGAGCTGATCCAGGAGTGAATCGGACATTTTCAGATCCTTTCCCTCTTTCGTCTGCCTTCGAAGCGCTGGACCGATTTGAGTTGCTTCAAACGACAACGTCGAGGAGTCTCGGCGATTATGGGCTGTTTCAAGAGCCAGGACGAATTCAAGAGGGTATTCGACGAGCTGTTCGAAACCTTGTCGAACGATCCCGAAGTGGGCCCCAAGCTGCGAGCCACCCGAAGTCTCCAGCGCTATGTCTTCACAGACCTCGGTCTCACGCTCAACGTGAGGGACGCCGATGCGCGCCGTGCCGCCAAGGGGCACGCGCTCACCTGGAGCTGGGGGGAAAAGTGCGCCTGGGCGCCCGAGGTGGTGCTCCAGATGTCCAGCGACGTGGCCAACCGATTCTTCCAGGGACGCGAGAACGTGCCGCTCGCGTTCGCCCGCAAGATCATCGTCCTGAAGTCCGGGTCGATGACGCAGGTGCTCGAC
>JBDSFL010000066.1:0-4950 GCA_039919545.1 Thermoanaerobaculia bacterium
CACGCCGTTTGACACCAGCCTCCTAGTGCGGGTTGCACGCCAGCTTGCTATCGTTGCAGCAGGAAGCACGATGCCTGTCCGGCGCGAGATCGCGAATCAACCGCTACCGCCACCGCGGCACCGGCGATGACGTCCTTCCTTCGTCATCTCATCGCTTTCCTCGCCCTCCCGTTCGTGATGACGGTGCTGATCCCGTTATCGATGCTGAGAGGCAGCCGTTCCACGCCGCTCGCGTTCGATGCGATGGGACGCTTCACGCCGTACGCCATCGGCGTCCTGCTGTTCGTCGTCGGGTTGTCCTTGTTCTCGAGCTCCCTGTTCAATTTCGTCACCCGGGGCCGCGGAACGCTGGCCCCATGGGATCCTCCGAAGAACCTCGTGGTCGCCGGACCCTATCGCCACGTCAGGAATCCGATGATCTCGGGAGTCATCTTCATCCTTTTCGCCGAAGGGTTTCTCTTCCAGTCGCGAAGCCTCCTGCTGTGGGCAGTGACGTTCTTGCTGATCAACGCCATCTACATCCCGCTCTTCGAGGAGCCGACCCTCGCCGATCGATTCGGCGACCCGTATCGCGAATACTGCCGGCACGTCCCGGCGCTTCGTTCCGAGGCTTCGTCCCTGGCAAAACGACGCCTTGCAGCAATGAGACGGGAGCGATGACGAGTGCGGCCGGAGCATGAAGGCTCTCCCCAGTTCGCGATGAGGCTCTCCCTGAACCTACGGACAAGCGTGTCGATCTCTCCCGCGTTGGCGGTGTTCGTGGCGGTCGTGGCGCTCGTGGCGTTTGCGCCGAGCGTCGCCGTTTCGACCGAGCGAGATGCGCCGACGAGCAAATTGCGGATCATCATCCTCAAGAAGCAGCGCCGGCTCGAGGTCTACTCCAGCGACACCCTGCTCAGGACCTACCGCATCGGGCTCGGGCTCAACCCGAAGCGGCCGAAAGAGCGGCAGGGAGACAACGCGACGCCGGAGGGATCCTTCTACGTCTGCGTGAAGAACGCCTCGTCGAAATACTACCGGTCCCTCGGTCTGAGCTATCCAGGTCCAGCCGACGCAGAGCGCGGCCTCAGGTCGGGCCTCGTCACGAACGCACAGCGTACCCGGATCCTCAGCGCGCACCGGCACCGGACGACCCCACCCTGGAACACAAGATTGGGCGGCGAGATCTTCATCCACGGCCGGGGCTCGCAAAGCGACTGGACCTGGGGCTGCGTGGCGCTGGACGACGCCGACATGGCGGAGCTCTTCGCGATGGTGCCGCTCGGAACCGAGGTGGTGATCCGCCCATGAGGAGAACGCTGAGGAATACGCGATGACCTCTCTCGTATCGACTGCGCGGCGCAATCGGCGCACGCCGATCTCCGGGTACGAGGCGTGTCGAAGCGCTCAGACGGTTCGTGCGAAAGCCAGACGAAACGAAAAGAAGAGACCCAAGAGCCTCCAGCAAGAGCAAGTCTCCGAGGTGCTCCCTCGAGGTCTATCCTTCAGGGACAGTGCGCTTCCTTTCATGGGTGCTCGCCGCGTTTCTCCTGTTCGCGCTCGGCCCGGATTGCTCCGCGGCCACGCTGCCTCCCCACCGGCCGCTCCGCATCCTCGTCGTCGGCGACGACGTCAACCCGCACGCGCTTCCCCCAGCCCAGCTCACGGAGGTCAACGACCTCTATCTCGCCATCGCCACGCCGGGAAACGGACTCACGATCGATCCGTCCGCGAACAGCGTCCGGCTCGTCGGCACCAACCAGATCGAGACCGCCACCGCGCTGCTGACCGTCCCGTTCGACGATCCCACCGCCTACGACGTCGTCGTCTATTTCTCTCACCGGCTACCCGACAACGGCACCCTGTCGGACGACACCACGCGCCAGAACGCCTTCACGGCGGCCGTTCAGTCCTTCCTCCAGGCCGGTGGCGGCTTCGTCGCGTTTCATCACGGCTCGTACTTCGCTTCCGGCAAGGAAAGCATCCTCGATCTCATCGGCGCGACAGCAAACGGATCGGTTCCGTGGGACACGACGAACGGACAGAATGTGATCGCGGTCGCTCCCTCGCACTTCGTCACGACCAACGGTCTTTCGTACTCGACCACCGTGGCCTACAGCGACGTGCCGCGCGGCGTTCCGGCCGGAACGTATCCGTATTTCAACAACACGCCCGACGAGCGCTACCCGAGTTTCGCCGTGAACGGTACGGCGGGGGAGCTCCGCGTGCTCTTCGGCAGCAACTACAGCGACAACGGCACCACGCACCTCCTCGGCTTCACCCATCGCCGGCCCGGCTGGCGCGGCGTCGTGGTGGGGTATCAACCAGCCGAATATCAGCCGAACGCGCTGGATCTCGACGGCCGGAACTTCCAGATTCTCGCGAACGCGATCGTCTATGCGGCAAACGGCTTGGTGGATCAGCCGCGCCTGTTCGTGCCCCTCACCCCGTGCCGCATCCTCGACACGCGCACCACCGCCGCGCCGGCGCTCGTCGCCGGCTCGACACGCGCGTTCCCCATCACCGGAGCCTGCGCGATCCCGCTCAGCGCCCGTGCGGTATCGCTGAATGCGACAGTCACCGGATCCACCCAGGCGGGATCGCTCTCGCTTTTTCCCGGGGGCACGCTCATCCCGGTCTCGACCACACTCGAGTACGCGACAGGACAGACACGCGCGAACAACGTCGTGATCGGCCTCGGTTCGCTCGGCGACCTGTCGGTGCGATCCCTGCAAGCGGCGGGAACCACCGAGTTCATCCTCGACGTGAACGGCTACTTCGAATAGCCGCCGCCCGAGACTCCGACAGCACGCTCCTTCGTCGCCGAAATCTCGGCCGCCCCGAGCAGGGACGCCATGTCGGCGGGAATCGGCGCGATGAACTCGTGGTGCTTCCCCGTGATCGGGTGATCGACCGCGAGCCTTCGCGCGTGCAGCGCCTGGCGAGGGAAATCTCGGCAGGCGGCCGCCAGCTCCTCGTCTTTGATTCCCTTCCAGCGCGGCGAGCCGTAAGTCGGATCGCCCACGATCGGCAGGTTCTGCGACTTCAGGTGGACGCGGATCTGATGCGTCCGGCCCGTCACGAGAGTGCACTCGAGCAGGCTCACCCCCGCCTTGGCCCCGGTGGATTCGCCCATCCGCTCGTAGACCGTGGTCGAATCACGCCCCTCGAGGCGCGACGTCGTCATCCGCTTGCGGTCGAGCCGATCACGCAGCACCTTGAGATCGATCTTGCCCTTCTGAACCGGCGGACGGCCGTACACGACGGCCCAGTACTGCTTCTCCATCGTACGGTTCCGCATCGCCTTCGTGAGCAGCGCGTGGGCGCCCTGCGTCTTGGCCACGATGAGCACGCCGGAGGTGTCTTTGTCGAGGCGGTGCACGAGGCCGGGGCGATCGGATTCTCCGCCCCAGTCCTGCGAGCGGAAGAGTAGCGCGTGAACGAGCGTGCCCTGCCGGTGCCCCACGGCCGGATGCACCACGAGCCCAGGAGGTTTGTCGATGACGAGCAGGTAGTCGTCCTCGTAGAGCACCGAGAGCGCGATGTCTTCAGGAATGATCTCGCCCTTCGGCGGAGGCGGCGGCGGCAGCACGACGCTGATCTCGTCCCCGGTCTGCACCTTGTCCGAGGGTCGGCCTGCCTTGCCGTTCACGAGCACGTGCCCTTCGCGGATCCAGTCCTGGATCTTCGTGCGCGAGGCCTCGGGGATGTCGGCCAGGTGCCGCTGAAGGACGAGATCGAGCCGCTCGCGGGAGTCGCCACGATCCGCACGGACGAGGCGATCGGGTCTGGCGGCGGGGAGCGCGCCGACCGGGACGGCTTCGGCTTCGGCGTCCTTGATCACGCGGCGGCGGGCAGGGGCTGGTGGCGGCGTCTGATCAGGTAGATGGCGAGTCCGATGATGACGCCGAGCGCGGCGATGAACTGCGACGTCGAGAACGTGGCGAACACGGCGCCGCGCGGATCCCCGCGGAAGAACTCGATCGTGCCGCGCAGCAGCGCATAGCCGATCAGGTAGCGCGCAAACGTCTCGCCCTCGAAGCGACGCTTCTCGAAGCGAAGGAGGAGAAAACAGAGAAGAAGCGTGCCGAGCGACTCGTAGAGCTGCGTCGGGTGGAGCGACAAGCCGAGGGGCACGCCCACGTTTTGCTCGGCGATGGGATTGGTGAAGGTCACCGCCCAAGGCACGTGCGCCTCGCGTCCCCAGCAGCAGCCCGCAGCCAGGCAGCCGAGCCGGCCGATGGCCTGACCCAGCGCCACGCACGGGGCTCCCAGATCGGCAAACGTGCAGAACCCGAGCTTGTGCCTCTTCAGCAAGACGAGCGCCGCCACGACGGACCCGATCAGGCCGCCGTAGAAAACGCCCGCGGATCGGAAGAGCCCGAGGAACGCCGGCCACGAGCTGACGAAGTGCGGCCACTCGACGATGACGAGCAGGATCTTGGCGCCAGCCAGCCCCGCCAGCAGCATCCAGATCCCGAGATCGGAGACCTTGTCGGGCGAGATTCCGAAGGCGGCAGCTCTGCGGCGCAGCAGCCACAGCGCGGCCCCGAAGCCGATGGCCATCGCCACGCCATACGTGGGGAGAACGAACGAACCGAACCTCAGGAGCTCAGGGTGCATCGGTTGAAGGTCTAAGCCGCGGCCGGGCTCTGCGGAGCCGGCTCGGGCTTGCGCCAGATGTCGAGCGCCAGGAGGCAGACGCCGACGGTGATGGCGCTGTCGGCCACGTTGAACGCGGGCCAGCGGTGCGAGCCGACGTAGAAGTCGAGGAAGTCGGTCACGGAGCCGAACCGCACGCGATCGACCAGATTCCCCAGCGCTCCGCCCAGGATGCACGCCAGTCCGACCTGAAGGCGCGTCCAGTGTGCCGAGCTCTTCAGCGCATACGCGAGCACCGCGAAGAAAACCGCGAAGGCCACGCCGTTCAGGAGGACCGTCCTCATCGGGGACTCGATGGTGGCGAAGAGG
>JBDSFL010000610.1:0-5245 GCA_039919545.1 Thermoanaerobaculia bacterium
GGCGATCTGCTGTGTTGGCGCTCCTCGAGCGAGAGCCAACTCGCCCCTTGCGTCGCGCCGCCTTGCAGCTCACCCCACGGCGCTCGGAACGCGGCCCACGCCGTTTGACACCAGCCTCCTAGAGCTGGATGATTCCGCGCCTGAGTCCGATCGCCACCGCGTCGGTGCGGTCTTTCGCTCCCAGCTTCTCCATGATGTGCTTGATGTGCACCTTGACGGTGCCTTCTGCGATGAGGAGAAGCCGGGCGATGTCCTGATTTCGGTTGCCCCCTGCGATCTGGCCGAGGACCTCGATCTCGCGCGGGGAGAGCGCCTCGTCACCGAGGTGCTCGGCCACTTGCGTGGCCACCCAGGGCGAGATTCGCTTGTGGCCTGAGTGCACGCGGCGGACGCCTTCGAGGAGATCGCGGGGCGACATGCTCTTCAGCAGGTATCCGCGGGCTCCGGCCGCGAGCGCGCGCTGGATCTCGAAGTCCCCCTCGAAGGTGGTGAGGATGATGATGCGAGCCTCCGGAAAGTCGGAGCGGATCGCGATCAACGTATCGACACCGCTCATGTCCGGCAGTCTGAGGTCCATGAGCGTGACGTCTGGCCGGTGCTCGGCAAACGTCCGGATCGCCTCGAAGCCGCACGATGCTTCGACGTACGTCATGTCAGGCTGGGTGCCGATGACGGCGGCGATGCCTTCCCTGAGGAGGGGATGGTCGTCCACGCAGAGGATCCGGATCTGGCCTGCTTTGCTCATCGTCGCCCGCCTCCGGATCGCGAGCGTCGGAACGCGCGGCACCTCGATGACACGATCAAGGTCAATGAGTGTATGTCAGGACCGGGAGGAGAATGGCACCGTGCGCAGCATCGTCTTGCCGGTCGTCCTGGGCAGCCTGCTGGGCGTGCTCCTCCCGGACGCCGCGTTGGCTCTCGACCGCGAGCGCTCGCTGGCGGAGCTTCACCACACCGCCTGGACCGCCAAGGACGGCGCCCCGAGTCAGATCGGCGCTCTGGCACAGACGAGGGATGGCTATCTCTGGATCGCGTCGAGCCGGGGGCTGTTTCGATTCGACGGAGTGCAGTTTGAGGCATATCGACCGCAAGAGGGCGCGCGCCTGCCGACGTCCAGCTTCGAGCTGCTGGCGGCCACGCCCGACGGCGGGCTGTGGGTGTCGTTCCGGACGGGCAGCCTGGGCTATCTGAAAGACGGACGGATCACGGTTTACTCGCGTCCCGGGGAGATTCCCCCGGCGTGGGTCTCGGTCCTGGCCTGCGGCCGTGACGGCCGGGTCTGGGCAGGGACGCAGCACGGCCTTTTCCTTCGCGACGGAGCGCAGTGGAAGCCCGTCGGGCGAGAGCTCGCGCCGTCGCGAGTTCGCTGCCTCTTCGTCGATCGCCAAGGCACCCTCTGGATGGGCTCCGACGACGGGGTTTTCTCGCTTCCGCAGGGGGCGAGCAGCCTGCGAAAATCGGGCTGGAACCGGGGCATCGTCCGCTGGCTGCTGCAGGCGCCGGACGGCCGGATCTGGGTGGCCGATGATGATGGCGTCCAGCCCTTGCTTCCCGATCCTGGCAAGGACGGCGGCGGCGCCGAGGAGTTCCGGGCCGATACCCCCCTCGCGACCGTGTTCGATCGCGAGGGCGCGTTGTGGTTCGCCGTGCACCGCGGCGGACTCCGGCGCGTCCGGTTCCCCGAGAAGAACGGTGCGGTGGAGTCGTTCCACGAGCGAAATGGTCTGAGCAGCGAGTCCGCATCCTGCGTCATCGAGGATCGCGAGGGGAACATCTGGGTTTCGACGGCGAGGGGAATCGATCGCTTTAGCCGGAGCCGCGTCGTCGCCGTGAGGGTGCCGCCCGGGCACACCGGCTTCACGCTGATCGCCGGAGAGGGGGGCGAGGTGTGGGCGGGGAGCGAGCCGGAAATGCCATTGCTCCGCATTCGCGGCGAGGAGCCGCACGCCGCGGGTGTGCCCATCGGAGCCGTGAGCGTCCACCGCGATCAGGAGGGGACCGTCTGGTGGGGCGGTCATGGAATCTGGCGCCAGCGCGGCTCGACGCTCGAAGCGTTTCCGCAGCCGGGGGCCGCGTGGGCCATGTTCCGTTCCGAGTCGGGAGGCCTTTGGGTCTCGATCGGCGATGAGCAAGAGGTCATGCACTTCCAGGACGGGGCCTGGACGCACCGGGCGCTTCCCGAGGGGGTTCTGCCCCGCCATTTCCAGGCTGCGTACGAGGACCCGTCTGGCAGGACCTGGCTGGGCTACTCCGACGACCAGGCCGTCGTATTGAACGGCGGCTCGTCCCGGCATTTCACGAAAGCCGATGGGCTCGACGTCGGCCGGATCAAGGTCATTCGCGGACCCGGGCCGCACATGTGGTTCGGCGGAGAGCTCGGCCTCGCGCTGTTTCGCGAGGGACGGTTCCACACGATCCGGACGTCGGGAATCGAGCTCGGCACGGTCTCCGGGATCATCGAGACGAAGGGTGGCGACGTGTGGCTGAACGAGATTCACGGCATCGTCCACATCGCCGCGGCCGAGGTCCGCGCGCTGCTGGCCGATCCGCGGCGTGCTGCGGCGATCGAGGTGCTCGACCACCGCGACGGACTCCCAGGCGCGCCGCAGATGACAGGCTCGAATTCCACAGCCGTGGAGGCAAGCGACGGACGGCTCTGGTTCGCGACGGACAACGGCCTCGCCCGCATCGATCCCGTGGCGCCGAGAAAGAACCCCGTGCCGCCCGACATGGCGATCCGCTCGCTGTCGGCCGACGGGAAATCCTACGATCTGCGCACCCCGCCGCGCCTGCCGCCGCGCACGGCGAGCCTTCAGATCGAATACACCGCATTGAGCCTCTCGATGCCTTCCCGGGTAATCTTCCGGTACCGCCTCGAGGGGTTGGATCGCGGCTGGCAGGAGGCCGGAAATCGCCGCACGGCGATCTACACCAACCCGCCGCCCGGAACCTACCGGTTCCGCGTCGTGGCGTGTAACGAGGACGGAATCTGGAACGAGCAGGGGGCGAGCCTCGAGCTGGCGATCGCCCCCACGTTCGCCCAGACACCCGCTTTCATCGTGCTCTGCATCGCCACCTCTCTCGCGCTCGCCTTCGGCGTGTACCGTTTGCGTGTCAACGAGGTGAAGTCGCGGCTCGACATCCGATTCCGGGAGAGGCTCGCGGAGAGGACCCGCATCGCGCGGGATCTGCACGACACCCTCCTGCAGGGAGTCCTGAGCGCCTCGATGCAGCTCCGCATCGCGGCGGATCAGATGCGTGCGGACTCCGCGGTGAAGCCGCGCCTCGATCGGGTGCTCGAGCTGATGGACATCGTCGGCGCGGAAGGACGGAATGCGTTGCAGGGGCTGCGGGCCAGACTCTCGGATCTCGACGATCTCGAAAACGCGTTCTCACGGATCCGTCACGAGCTCGACGCGTCCGAGGACATCGTCTTCCGCGTGTTCGGCGAGGGGCAGCCTGTTCCTCTTCTTTCGATCGCACGCGACGGGATCTACCGCATCGGCCGCGAGGCGGTGGTCAATGCCTTCCGCCACTCGCGGGCGAAGCGCATCGAGGTCGAGCTGCGGTTCCAGGGAGACGCCGTGACGCTCCTCGTCCGGGACGACGGATGCGGGATCGCCCCCGGCGTCCTTCGATCGGGGCGTCCCGGTCATTGGGGACTCTCGGGCATGCGAGAGCGGGCGGAAGAGATGGGGGCGATCCTCACCGTGCGAACCCGGGACGGCGCAGGGACCGAAGTGGAGCTGCGCATTCCGGCTCTGACTGCATTGCGACCCCGAGACGAGGGCGCGAGGGGTTCGCGCCGTGGCTGGCGGGCGTCCCGCACGAAAGATCCCGTGGCGGCTTCGCCACCGACGTGAGCCGTCCCCTCCTCGGTCTACCGCGAAGGTAGTAGCGAACGAGCCTCCTTTCCCGTGCTTCATTTCGGACGAGCCACCCCATCTTCTCGACCAGGGGTAAGCCTCGCTCCAGATACTGCCCTCTACGTATCCCCGGGGCTTCCTCACACCGGTCGCCGCCCTGGTCTCCGTCGGGGCGATGGCGGCCCGGGGCGGCACCGACCTGCTCCTGATTCTCCTGGCAACCGTCGTCGTGCTCGAGCCAGGTCCGTTCGAGTCGATGCATCATTGTATGAGTCACCCATGCGCTAGGATTCGCCAATGAAGAGAACGTTCGCATCCGCAGTCTTCGCGTGCGTCGCCCTCGCGGCCACATCCCTCCACGCCGAACCCGGCGCGCTCAAGCATGGGCTCATGAAGGTGGACAGCGCTTGGATGAAGGCGATGCTGGCCAATGACGCGGCCGCGTGCGCCGCACTCTACGCCGAAGATGCCGTCCTCGTGCTTCCGGGCACCGGAGCGATCAAGGGCAAGAAAGCGATCGCCGACGCGTACGCTGGATGGCTCAAGGACCTGAAGGTGACGGACGCGGCAGTGATGGACTCGCACTATCAGTCGGCGGGACACCTCTCGGCTGGCTGGGGCGCGTTCAAAGTGACGACGGTGCCGAAGGCAGGCGGGGCTCCCACGACCCAGCTCGGAACCTGGTGCGCGGTCGCGGTGGAAACGGACGGAGCCTGGAAGTACGTTTCCGATCACGCTTCGGCCGACCCGGCGCCCGCCCCGGCGAAGAAGTAGCTCGCGGCAAGAAGGGGCGTCACGGGCGGCTCGTCTGGGCGAGCCGCCTGACCCGTGAATGTCAGTCGCGAGGACGCGAGATTGCTTGCACGTGCTCTCGCAGCGAGGTCATGAGGTCGCCCCACCACATTCCCATCATCCGGCTGAACGCGACCCCCACGAGGCCATGACGCACGGGATGCTCCGCCGGGAGCGCGCTCCAGCCCCGATGGCGCACCGTCACCAACGTGCCGTCCCGCTTGGGCTCGAAGCGGACGGCAACGAACGTCTTTTCATCCGGCTTGAAGTTCACGCCGCGCCACTCGAGCTCGAGCGAGAACGGCGGATCCCACGTCGTGACACGTCCCACCTCCACGGTGTGAACGCCGGTCCCCCCTTCGAACGTCTCGAAGAGGCGCCCGCCGATTCCCGGCTCGAAGTTCAGCTGGCCGCGCCGCTTTCCGGCGATGCGGAAGCGGGGCCCCTGCCTCCACCACAGATCGATCTCGCGCGTGAAGACGTCGAACGCCACGGCCGGCTCCACGCCGACGAATACGGATACCGTGGCGGCGTCGCCAGGGCCGGGGCCGGGTTCGGGAGTCCGGGCGCTCATCGCTTCCGCTTTC
>JBDSFL010000691.1:0-5365 GCA_039919545.1 Thermoanaerobaculia bacterium
GGCGCCCGTGAGGGCGCCCGATCGTGTCGATGTCAGTTGATCCGTTCGGCTACTGCGTGGCGGCCTTCACCATCTCGTCCGCCGTCATCGGCCCCATCGAGTAGGTGTCCGTGTGGCTCGCGACGAACTGTCGGAACTGGAGAGAAGCCTTGAAGCCGGTGGGCAGCCCCTTCTGCTTGGCGATCGCGTCCGACTTCTTGTCGATCTCGGCGCTGCGGGCCGCGTCGGGCTGGGGCGTGATGCTGATGTAATCCCAGCTCGCTCCGTCCGTGTGCGCGTACCACATGGTGGCCGCCGCGCCAGCTTCCTTCGCGACGGCTTGCTGGCTCGCCATCCACTTGAGGAAATCGAGGTGCTTTCCGGGCGCGATCTGGTAAATCGCGATCAGCTGGGAACCCGGAGTCTTCGCGTCCTGTGCCGCGGCGCCCCCGGCGCTCCCGAGCAACGCGAGAAGACCCACCGCAGCGGTGAAACCCATCGAGAGTCGTTTCATTCGATTCCTCCTCTTTCCGTGGCCGTTGATCAAGATTGAAGCTCCCTGACGAATTCTGTCAATCCGATATCGAAGTTTCCGGGCCCTCGCGGGGTGAACGGGTTCACTCGTCATCGAATACAAGGACGTCCGGACCGTTCGTCACGACCGTCGTGCGACGCCCCGCGTGAGGAAGGCGAGGATCCTGGGTTGGCCGTCGAGGTAATACTTGCTGATCTCGTCGAACTCGAACCCCGCGTCGCGTACCAGGCGCTCGATATCCCGGTTCCTGTTGCAGCCGCCGCAAGCAAACCGCTGGAATCCGTTCAAACGATCCTGCCAGCTCTGCACCTTGTGATCCGGGGAGCGGCCGTGCTCCACGAAGAAGAGTCTGCCGGCGGGCTTGAGCACTCGTCGCATCTGGGCCAGCGCGGCACGGGGATCGGGAATCGTGCACAGCGTGAACGTCGAGACGACGGAATCGAAGCTCGCATCAGGAGCCTCGAGCTTCTCTCCTTCGAGCCGGAGGTATTCGACCGTAAAGGGCGCTGCATCGATTCGCTTGCGTGCGAGCCTGGCGCTGGACGCGGAGGGATCGATGCCGACCACGCGCCGCACCGAGGCCGGATAGCACGGGAGGTTGAGCCCGGAGCCGAAGCCTACCTCGAGAACGTCGCCCGTCACACCGGCGAGCGTCTTTTTTCGCTCCGCCGTCAGGTACGACATCCCCATCATCGTATTCAGGAGTCGAGGCAGAACCCAGTCATCGTAAAAGCCCATGGGGTGTTGCCGCGAGGTTACCTCACGGCAGCACCCAACGCCTCAGATCGCCGCTTTCGAAATCCTCGCTGGCCGAGCCGCCGCGTTCCGATTAGGATGGAGGCCTCGAGGAATATTGAACATGAAACTCATTCGATTTGCCGTGTACGCCTTGTGCGGTGCCTTTATCGCCGGTCGCGCCCATTCGGCCGAGCCGCTCCGCGTCGACATCCAGCCCTCCGGCCCTGACGCGAAAGACCTGCGTGCCGTGCCGGCCCGGATTCTTCGCCTCCCGGAAGTGGTCGCACTCGTCGGGAAGGATCGCGTGCGGGTCGTGTCTGTCCAGCTGCTCCCCGAAGCGGGCCGGTGCCAAGCCACCGTCTTCGATTACGCGACGAACCACGCGTTCACCGTGGACACGTCGATCCGGGACGGCGAAAAGAGCGGAAAGACGATCATCCGGTCGTTCGCCGGCCAGCCGCTTCCGAATGACGAGGAATTCGAGGAGGCGGTGAACCTCCTCCGGAATTCGCCGGACTTCGGCAAGGAGCTGGGTCTGGGAGCCCTCGTGCCGTTCAAGCCGATGCCGCCGCTCCTCGATACGGTCGACGGGGTGAATCGCATCGTGAACGTGGGGCTGTCGGTGGCGGACGGATCCGTTGCCACGCGAATCGTCGGCGTCGACCTCGTGAAGGCCGAGCTGGTGAACTACAAAGGGGGCGTCCCCGAGAACTCACGCGCCGCGGGCACCTTGGCCGGCTGCGGTAACCCGTCCGCGGGGGGCTCGAACGGTCGCGGACTGGCCGGGCAGATGGACGTGACGATCACACGCGGTCC
Source organism: Thermoanaerobaculia bacterium (assembly GCA_039919545.1). Lineage (GTDB taxonomy): Bacteria > Acidobacteriota > Thermoanaerobaculia > UBA5066 > UBA5066 > JBDSFL01. The sequence goes on from JBDSFL010000691.1 coordinate 2,069, forward strand.
GACCACGCTCTGGCAATTCACGGTGCTCCGCCCTTCGATTTCGTCCGGTGTGAGCGGCTCGGGAGCCGAATTCCGGAACATCCGTTACAAGGGAAAGCTGATCCTGACGCGCGCTCACACGCCGATCCTCAACGTGAAGTACGTGAACGACGCGTGCGGGCCCTACCGCGACTGGCAATACGCCGAACACGATTTCAACGCCCCCGGCTGCACGGGAAACACCTCGGGCGTGTGCGCGACGACGAGCATGCCGACCACCATGCTCGAGTCCGGTAACGACGCCGGGAACTTCCGCGGCGTGGCGTTCTACAACGACACCGTGTCGACGGTGACCTTCGAGACCGAGCTGACCGCCGGCTGGTATCGCTACGTGCCCAAGTGGACGTTCAAGGACGACGGCACGATCCAGGCGCGCATGGGATTCGCGGGCACCAACAACTCCTGTATCTGCAATATCCACCTCCACAACGCTTTCTTCCGGCTGGATTTCGATGTGGACGGGGCCAGCAACACGGTCATCTCCAGGAAGAACCAGGGGGGCTGGCAGCCGGTGGCCACCGAGACCTGGGGGCGGCGCGACCGGCTGGGCGCGCTGGCGTTCCAGCTCTCGAATCCTCTCACCGGAGACAAGGTGCAGGTCACTCCGGGGCCTTACGACGCCATCGCCGATTCCTTCGGAGTCGGCGACTTCTGGGTTCTCCAGAGCAAGCCGACGACCGAGATCGACGACGGGATCTCGTGCGTGAGCTGCTCGACCGCTCCGGTCCAGCTCACGAATTTCGTGAATGGCGAATCGGTCCAGAACACGAAAGTCGTCATCTATTACGGGGCACACTTCCTCCACAACATCAACGACGCGGAGTCCGCGAACGAGATCGTCGGCCCCGACATCACCTTTCTTTCCTGGTGATGCATGCATCTGCCGCGGCGATCGTCGCCGCCTCGCTTCTGCTTGCCGTCAACGCTCCCGCCGCTGAACCGATCGGGCTGGCGGCGGGCGTCCTGCTGCCCGATTCGCCGCATGGACGCGCTCTCGCCGCCTCACGACCCGCAGGAATCGAGCCGGCGCTTCGCGTCGTGCAGCTCGAGCCCGCCGCGCTCGGCGCTTCCCTGGACACGCTCCGAAGCGCGGGGATGTCGATCGTCGATCATCTTTCCGGGAGCACTTACCTCGTTCGAGGGAATGCCTTGGCGCTGGCGCGTCTCGACGGCCTCGCGGTTCCTCGGGGACCAGTCGTCTGGCATGGAGACTGGGCCGCGGAGCTGAAGCTCGACGCGGCGGCACGCAGGGCGCTCCGGGCCGTCGACGGCGTCGACACGTGGGCGATCCAGCTCGTCGATGATCCGATCGCGAGCCGAACGACGCTCGAACTCATCGCGCAAAAGCAGATCGCCCCGGAACGCGTACGTTTCAAGGTCCTGAATTTTCTCGACATCGTCGTGACGCTTCCGGCGTCCGCCGCCGCGGAGGTCGCCGCGCGCCCCGACGTCGTCTCCATGAGGCGCTTCATCGAGCCGATCCAGGCGGGAGAGCGCGATGCGCAGATCGTGGCGGGGAACGTGTCGAGCGGCGTCCCGTCGCCCACGAGCTATCTCTCCTGGCTCGCCAAACGGGGATTCACGCAGGCCCAGTTCACCGCCTCGAACTTCCTCGTCGACATGGCCGACAGCGGAATCGACGTGGGGACCCTTTCGCCCAACCACCCGGGGCTGAAGACTCTGGGCACGGGGGCCAGCCGGATCGGCTACGTGCGCCTCATCGGCACGCCGAACGCTTCGAGCACGCTTCAGGGATGTGACGGGCACGGTACGCTTTCCGCGCATGTTCTCGCCGGCTACAACGCAGGAACCGGCGCGCCGAGCCAGGATGGCGAGGGATTCCATTACGGGCTCGGGGTCTGCCCTTTCGTCAAGCTCGGCAGCTCGGTCATCTACGACGCCTATGCGTTCACCAACCCGGACTATCTCAGCCTGATGTCGCGTGCGTACCAGGACGGCGCGCGCATCAGCTCCAATGGCTGGGGGTTTGCGCTCTCGGGCGCCTACGACATCGTGGCCCAGGCCTACGACGCGCTCGTGCGCGACGCGCAGCCCGTGGGCGCCACCGTCAGCGTGCCGGGAAACCAGGCGATGGTCGTCGTGGCCGCGGCGGGAAACCAGGGTCCTTCATCCGGCATCCTCTCGCCCGCCTCGGCCAAGAACGTCCTCACCGTGGGTGCGGCCGAAGGGGTCCAGAGCTTCGGGGGCGCCGACCAGTGCGGCGTCGACGATCTCCTTGCTGACTCTGCGGACGACATGCATCCCGCGTCGAGCCGCGGCCCGGCAGCGGACGGCCGGGCGAAGCCCGATCTCGTCGCCCCCGGCACTCATGTATCGGGCGGCGTGCCGCAGGCCGCGGCCCCGGCCGCGAACGGAACAGCGCTCGCCTGCTATGCGAGCGCGACGCCGGCCTCGCTCTCGATCTGCGCCGGCACGGGCACCCTTCCGGCCGCGGCGTACTTTCCGCCTTCGGGCCAGCAGCTCTTCACCGCGTCCTCCGGCACGAGCATGGCGACTGCCGCCGTCTCGGGCGCCGCGGCGCTGCTCCGCCAGAGCTTCCTCAACGCGGGACGTTCGGCCCCGAGTCCTGCCATGACGAAGGCCGTCCTCATGAATTCGGCCCGTTACCTCGTGGGTGCGGGGGCGAACGACACGCTGCCCTCCCCCGCACAGGGCATGGGAGAGGTCGATCTCGGCGATGCGCTCGACCGCGTCGCGGGCACGAGCGCTGTCCTCAGAGACGAGCTTGCCGAAGACCTCTTCACGGCGAGCGCTCAGACACGCACGTTCACGGGAAACGTACTGGATGCCAGCAAGCCGTTTCGCGTCACGCTCGCCTGGACCGACGCTCCGGGCAGCACGGCCGGCAACGCGTGGAACAACGACCTGGATCTGACCGTCACGGTGGGCGGGAGCACGTACCTTGGAAACACCTTCACCGGGCCCCTCTCGGCCGCGGGCGGCATTGCCGACATCAGGAACAACGTGGAGAGCGTGTTCCTGCCAGCTGGAACGAGCGGCCCGTTCACGGTGACGATCACGGCGTCGAGCATCAACTCGGACGGCGTGCCCGGAAATGCGAGCGCGCTCGACCAGGACTTCGCGCTCGTGATCGCCAATACACCCTCGGCCGCCCGGCTCTACACGTTGCTTCCGTGCCGCGTGGTGGATACGCGAGACGTGGCGGGGCCTCTGGGCGGCCCCTCGCTCGTCGCGCTAGACACCCGCATGTTCGTGATCGGCGGGCAGTGCGCCGTT
>JBDSFL010000078.1:0-2525 GCA_039919545.1 Thermoanaerobaculia bacterium
CCGCCGTCCACCTCGTAGTCCATGTGGTCGCCGTGCGGCACGGCGTGATGCCCGCATTCACCGCCATGGTGTCCCGCGCACTCGATCGGAGCGCAGCTGCCCGGACGACGTCGGTCCACCTCGAGGCGATGCTCGTCGGCATGGGATTCGTGAGGCGCGTGAAGATGTCCGTCGTGCAAATAGTCGGAGTGATCGCCATGGCGCACCTCCTTGTGGCCGCAGTCGGGCCCGTGCTGGTGCGAATGTGACTCGTGCTCTTTGCAGGACATCGATTCCCCTCTCGTGAGATCCTCTCGCCCGAGCACTGATGCGTCAAGCCGAGTCTGGAACGCCGCGAGCGCGGAGCGGAACGAACCGAGCCGCGTGCTCGGCTCTCGCCCTCGCCGCCGCGTTGATTTCTCTGGCCATCGCGGGCCGTGAAAGCCAGCGGCCCGTGGCGGCGGCGACGATCGCACCTCTATCCGATTTCGTCTCCCGCGTCGCCGGCTCCGGGTGGGAGATCAGGACCGTCGTCCCTCCCGGCACCTCGCCGCACGTGTTCGAGCCCACGCCGCGCCATGTGCGGCAGTTGGCGGAGGCACGGCTGCTGGTGACGGTCGGATTCGAATACGACACTTGGGCGCGGCGCCTCGTCGAAGCCTCGGCCTCCCGTGCCACCGTCCACGATGCAGGCCTTTCCCTCGGCGAGCTCGGAAGCGTGGGACTTTCGGAACAGGAGAGAGACCCGCACTGGTGGCTCGCCCCTGAGCTTGCCGCGCGGGCGCTGGGGCCGATCGCCGAGAGGTTCGTGGCGCTCGATCCGGGCGGCGCGGCCGGGTATCGCGCCCGCGCGAAAGAATCCGCTCGCGACTTTCGCTCCCTCGAGCACGAGATCGCCGCAACGCTCTTGCCCGTGAGGGGACGCGCCTTCCTCTCCGCACATCCGGCCTGGAGCTACTTCGCGTCGAGCTTCGGCCTCCGCGAGATCGGCTCCCTCGAACCGGTTCCGGGCCGCGAAGCATCGCCCCTGGAGCTGAAATCGCTGATCGACACCGCCCGTCGTGAAAAGCTCATCGCGCTCTTCACCGAGCCGCAGTTTCCGATCTCGGCCGCCCGCGTCGTAGCCGATGATGCCGGGCTGCGGCTCCTCACTCTCGATCCGATCGGCGGCGTCGCGGGACGGACGACGTACACCGAGCTGATGTCCTACAACGCGTCCGTGTTCTTGAGCGGACTGCGACGGTGAACGCGTTCCGGTTCGAGGACGTCTCCGTCTCGTTCGGCGGGCGCGCCGTGCTCACGCATATCTCGTTCGCCGTACGCCGCGCGGAACGGACCGCTTTCGTCGGCCCCAACGGCGGTGGAAAAACGACGCTCGTGCGGGTCCTGCTCGGTCTCATCCGTCCCGACTCCGGCCGGGTCGTGTTCCTGGACGACGCGGGAAACGAAGCGCCCCGGCCGCGGATCGGTTACCTCTCGCAACGTTCGACCCTCTCCGCGGATGCTCCGGTCTCGGCAGTCGACCTCGTCTCGCTCACCCTCTCCGCAGAGGCGGGGTTCAGGAGCTCGGGGCCCGCACGGGAGGCGGCGCGCCTGGCGATCGCACGCGCGGGGCTGAGCGCCGAGCGCGCCACGGTGCCGGTGGGCCGGCTGTCCGGAGGGCAGCGCCAGCGCGTTCTGCTGGCGCGGGCGCTCGCGGGCACGCCTTCGCTGATGGTGCTCGACGAGCCCGATACGGCGCTCGACGCGGAAGGGCTGAAAACGTTGCGCCGCCTCGTCACGGAGGAGGTCGTCGTGGGCCGGACGGTCGTGTACGTCACGCACGACAGCGCGGCGATGGGGGGAGCGGACTCCATCTTCCGGATCGACGGATCGGCCGTCCAGGAGGAGATGGCGTGAAGGAATTCTTTTCCTATCCCTTCTTCCTCCGCGCGCTGCTCGCCGGCGTCATCACGGCGGTGCTCTGCGGTGCGCTCTCGTTCTTCGTGGTCCTGCGGCGGCTCGCCTTCGTCGGCTCGGGCGTGGCCCACGCGGCCTTCGGCGGCGTCGCGCTCGCCACTCTGGCCGGAGTGCCCGCCGGGCTCGGCGGGCTCGTCGCCGCACTCCTCGTGGCCGTGGCCACGGCGCGTGCTTCCGAGTCCGGGCGCGTGACCGAGGACACCGCCGTCGGCGTCTTCACCGTGGGAGCCATGGCCGCGGGTGTGGTGGCGCTCGGCTTCGTGAAGACGAACGTGGATCTCTTCGGCCTCATGTTCGGAAACATCCTCACCGTCGCGCCCGAGGATCTCCGGAACCTGGCGCTCGCGGCCGTGATGGTGCTCGCGATCCTCGCCTACTGGTTTCGCCCGCTCCTGCTGGCCTCGGTCGACGAGGAGGGGGCGCGGGCAGCGGGCGTGAAAACCGGGGCGATGCGGCTGCTCGTCATGGTGCTTCTCGCGGTGGCCGTGGTGGTCGCGCTCAAGGTCGTCGGCATTCTCCTCGTCTCCGCGTTGCTCGTGCTTCCGGGAGCGGTCGCCCGTTCCGTGGCCGAACGCTGGCCGGGGCTC
>JBDSFL010000702.1:0-3598 GCA_039919545.1 Thermoanaerobaculia bacterium
GGGTGAGTCGGTAGCGGCCCATCCCGAGTCGGATGAACCGCGGTCGCAGGTCGCGATCGAGGGCCTCCCAGTCCCAGGACCCCGAGCCGGCTCGGTCGAGCGCTTCGGGCCGGGGGTCCGTCACACCGCCCTCGGTCTCGTCGTCCGCGTCCTCGTGCACGTCCTCATCCACGCCGCTCGACTCTACTCGAACCAGCGGCACCTCATTTCGAGGCGCGGCCTGGGGGGTGCTCAGAACCGCGCCCCCGCGGTGTCTCTCTCTGAGGAGCCTCAGCTCCATGAAGTGACGGCGCGCGCTCGTCCCTGTCCCTCGCTCGGTGCACCCGGGCAGAGAAAGGAGGACGAGATGAACCAGCTCATCGAGCTGTTCCTCGCGCTCGTCGATCGCGCCCGACTGCCCATTGGCGGATAGGTATCACCGCAGACCAGCGAATCAACAATCCGCGCATCACAACCACGAGACATCTCAACCGGGCGGGCCACCCCGCCCTTTCTCTGCGTGTGGAGGAGCCGAGCGTGTGCAAACTGGAAAACGAGGGTGCCGGCATGATCGCCGAGGAGCTGGCGCACGCCCGTTGCAGCAGGGCCGTAGCAGATCCGGGCGCCTCTTATTAGCTCGCACCACCGATCAGGTCCGGGCTCGAGATCCTCAACGGGCTCGTCAATCGTCGGCCCCTCAAGGTGGCCACCGGCGTCCTCGTCGGCCTTCGAAGCGGGCTCTACCCGGGGACGTGCGGCACATGGTTCCGGAGTGGCGTCACGAGCGCGAGCGATCTCGAGTCGGGCGGCGACAGAGTCCGGAGACGCGGTGCGCCGGATCGAACATGGGTCGTCCGTCCTTCCGACTTCGCGGCGCGGGCCAAGAGGAACGTGACGGAGCGCGTGGGTGCGCAACCCCGCGTCACGGACCTGCTCCGGCGGTGGGCCGACGGTGAGCACGTCGCGTTCGAGGAGGCGCTCCCCCTCGTCTACGATGAGCTCTATCGGATCGCGCGCATCAAGATGGCCCGGGAGCGCGCCGGGCACACGCTCCAGCCGACCGCGCTCGTGAACGAGGCCGTGGCCGCGCTCATGCAGTGGCAGGGCTACGTCTTCACCGACCGCCAGCACTTCCTCCGCGCCGCGTGCCTCGCCATGCGGCGCATCCTCGTCGACTACGCCCGGACGCGAGCGCAGGACGTTCAGGCCGAGGTCTCGCTCTCGGAGGACGACGTCGAGGTGCCGGGGCAGACCGAGGCGTCCGTTGTATCCGCCGTGGCGCTCAGCGCAGCACTCGACCACCTCGCAGCCGAGGATCCGAAGGCCGCGGAGATCGCCGGACTGCGGCTCTTCGCCGACCTCCCGCTCCGCGAGATCGCGGAGCTGACCGCCATGCCCCTCCCAACCGTGCACCGACGGTGGGTCTACGCGAAGGCGATGATCCAAAAGGAGCTGACGACGTGACTGATGTGACCGACGCACGCCTCGCCCGGAAGCAGAAGCTGCTCGCTGCCTGCGCTGTGGAAGCGCCCAGTGAGCGGGCGGCGCTCCTCGCCGCGAGGTGCAGCGACGACCGCGAGTTGCATGTCGAGATCGAGGGCCTACTCCCCCACCTCGGCGCGCCGACGCCGGCGGCCGGAGCGGAGATCGAAGCGCTCCTAGCGGATCGCGCCGATCAGCGGTACGTGGGGAAGACATTCGGTCCCTACACGGTCCAGCGCCTGCTCGGACGCGGCGGCTTCTCGCGCGTGTTCCTCGCGACGCGGAGCTTCGAGGGCCAGGAGCGTCGCTTCGCCCTCAAGGTGCCGCTCGGCGGTTCGTTCGCCGAAGAGGCCGCCCGCTACCGACTCGAGATCGCGATCCTGAGCCAGCTCCGCCACCCGAACCTCGCCGGCCTCATCGACGTCGTGGCCGGCCCTGAGGACACTCCGCTCCTCGTCATGGACTACCTGGAGGACGCGGAGCCGATCACGGTCGCTGCCGCCGGGCGCGAGCTCACGGTACGCGAGCGGGTCCACCTCTTCCGAAAGGTGCTCGACGCGCTCCGCTCCGCGCACGAGCGCGGCGTCATCCACTGCGACCTCTCCGCCGCGAACGTCGTCGTGAGGAGGGACGGCGAGCCCGTCCTGATCGACTTCGGCATCGCGAAGGTGTCCTGGGAGCGGGCCGGGACGGTGACCGTCGGGCCGCGCCCGCTCACGTACGAGTACGCGAGCCCCGAGCAGTACCGCGACGAACCGCTCACCGTCCGGACCGACATCTACTCGGCCGGCGTCCTCCTCTACGAGCTCCTGACGGGCTCACTCCCCCACCAGATCGACCGGCGGAACCTCGAGGCCTGTCGGACGGCCGTCTGCGAGCGTGACGTCGAGCGGCCGAGCCGCCGGGTGCTGGCCTCCCCCGAACGCGCACCGGGAGAGTCGCGCGCCATGGCGCGGCAACTCCGTGGGGACCTCGACGCTATCCTCGTGAAGGCGCTCGAGCGTGACCCGACCCGGCGGTACGAGAGCGTCGCGGCCTTCCTCGACGACCTCGCTGCCCACCTCGAGCTCCGCCCGGTGGCCGCGAAGGCGCCCGGCGCCCTCGACCGCTCGTGGCGGTGGGCCCGGAGGCACCCGGTCCCGTCTGCGACGCTCGCGCTCGCGCTCGTCCTCTCAACCGGGTTCGCTGCCTTCCACGTCCGGCGCCTCGAGCGCGAGCGGGCGCGCGCCACACGGATCGCGGACGTGCTCCGCGACGTGCTCAGGGGCTTCGACCCCGCGTCGGCGAAGAGCAACCCGGTGACGGCGCGAGACCTGCTGGATCAGGCGACGGGACGCGTGAGGGGGCAGCTCGCCGATGAGCCCCTCGTGCGCGGCGCGGTGCTGGAGACGCTCGGCATGGCCTACAGCGCGCTCGGCGCATGGGAGCCAGCCGAGCCACTCCTCCGGGAGGCGGTCGTGCTTCGGAATTCCGGGACGGCCAGTGATCGGGCCGAGAGCGAGGCCGATCTCGGGACCTCCCTCTACCGGCGCGGGGTCCACACCGAGGCCGAGTTGCACCTACGGGAGGCATGCCGGCTGCTCGAAGGCGCCGGGCGCACGGGCGACCCCCAGTACGCGCAGGACCTCTCGGCCCTCGCAACGGCGCGGAAGGAGCGGGGCGACTACAAGGAGGCCGCGGCACTCGGCGAACGCGCGGTCGCGATCCTTGAGCGGATCGCCCCGCGGAGCGAGACTCTGCTGGACGCCCGGAACGAGCTCGCGAACGTGCTCACCGAGGGCTCGGGCGACATGGAGCGCTCCCGGAGCCTCCACGAAGCGAACCTCCGGGATCTGCGGGCGATGCTGCCTCCGACCCACCCGTGGGTCGCGCTCGGGCTCAACAACCTCGCACACGCGGAGGCCGAGCTCGGGCACTTCCAGACAGCGGCTGCGCACTACACCGAGGCCCTGGCGCTCCAACGGAGGATCTACGAGGGACCCCACCCGGACACCGCGCTGACGCTCCACAACTTCGCCGAGATGAAGCGGACGGCCGCGGACCTCGACGGGGCGGAGGCGCTCTCGCGAGAGGCGCTGGCGATGCGCCGGAAGGTCCTGCCGGCGGAGCACCGCGACCTGGCGATCACGCTCAACAA
>JBDSFL010000709.1:0-5535 GCA_039919545.1 Thermoanaerobaculia bacterium
CTCGCCAGTGCCGGCATTGGCGTTGCCGGTGTTGACGAGGATGGCGCGCACCTCGGAACCGGCGGCCAGGTGCTCGCGGCAGATCTGCACCGGCGCGGCGCAGAATCGGTTGGCGGTGAAGACGCCGGCGACCGCCGAGCCCGGCTCGAGCAGCACGACGGTGAGGTCGCGGCGGTTGGCCTTGCGCACGCCGGCCATGGCGGTGCCGATGGTGACGCCGGATACCGTGAAAATGTCTTTCGCGTCAGGTGCTTTGAGATTGACGGGCATGGATGTTGTGTGCCTCGATTGTTGGGCACATTCTAAGAACCCCGAGCACGGAGCCCACCACGATCACATGCCTCACTTTTTCATGGATCTTGTCGTCCAGACCGACGAAGCACGTCGCAATTTCGAATCCCATCCGGTGATCCTGGATGCCGTGGCTAACGGGATGGCTCTCGACCGGTACCGAGTACTTCTATCGGAGCTCTACAGCCTGGTCTGGCACTTCAACCCTACCTGCGCGGCGGCGGCAAGCCGGATACCGGAAGAGTACGGGCCGGTTCGCTCATTCTTGTATGAGCACATGCACGAGGAAGCGGGACATGAGCAGTGGGTGCTGAACGATCTCGAAGCGGTCGGGGTGAGCCGCGAAGCGTCCCTTGCCTACTCCCCTTCAGCACATGTACTCGCGCTCAACGGATACAACTACTGGGCGGCGGACCGCAAGCATCCGTGCTCGATTCTCGGCATGATGTACGTGCTCGAAGTAATCGCCTCGGTCTACGGCGGACCGTTTTCAGCGGCTATGAAGGAAGCTTTGCTTCTTCAGGGAGAACGGGGCGTTTCGTTCATCAATTCGCATGCCTCGCTCGATGCTGGGCACATGGCCCAGCTTCGAATCATCCTGAACACACTGGCGAGCGAGCAATCGCAGGCGGCAGTCATCGAATCGACCTTGGTCAACTTCAATCACGTGACCCACATCTTCGGCTCAGTATGAACTCCCCCGAAATGTCCGGGGTTTCTGGTCTGATGGCCCGGCCGTACAAGTACATCCGTCTGGAGTGGAGTTCAGCGCTGTCGGCGCTCCGTGTTCGCACTCGAGTGACTCCCATTCAGTGCTACAGCCTCGGAGCAATGAGCGAACTTCATCGAGTATTGCTGGACATCGCTGAGAACCCGGGCGTAGTGAAGCACTTCGTCATGACTTCCGACGTTCCGGGCGTCTTCAATTTCGGCGGCGACTTGTCGCTGTTTGTGCTCTTGATCCGAGCGCGCGACCATGAATCGCTTCGGCTCTACGGTCGGCGCTGTGTCGACCTTTTATGGTGGATGGAAACCGCTCCGCAACTGGGAGTTCACACCACTGTTCTGGTTCAGGGGGATACCTTGGGAGGCGGTCTCGAATCGGTGATGCCGTTCCACACCGTCATCTTCGAACGCAGCGCCCAAGCCGGCTTCCCAGAGGTCCTGTTCAATTCATTTCCCGGAATGGGTGCGTGGAACTTCACCATCCGTAAGGCCGGCTTTTCCGTCGCGAATGAAATGATCCTTTCAGGGCGCCTCTATACGGCGGAGCATCTCCACCGCTTGCATCTCGTCGATATGGTCGTGGAAGACGGAACCGGAGAAGAAGCGATCGAGGACTCGCTGCGGGCTGTGCATCCGCGATTGCGAGGAACCCTCGCGGCGCTGCACGCGCGGAGTCTGGCCGCGCCCATAACCTATCAGTCGCTGATCGACATCGTCGACCGCTGGACGACCAACTCGCTCAACCTAACCGACCGAGACATCAAGTTGATGGAACGCCTGGCGCGCGCCCAGATTCGCAAGGCAGGCGGCGGTGGTGCCGTCGATGAGATCAAGCGCTTCGAACTCGACCGCGCTTGGGAGGAGGAGCGAACAGGAATCACGGAATGGAGTTCGCTCTAGGTTCTAGATCGGCAGGCCGACTTCAGAGCCACTGAGAAAGTACATCGCGAAGTTGCTCTCGGGTATAGGGCTTGGCCAAGTGGCCATCCATCCCGGCAGTTCGCGATCTCGCTGCGTCGTCATCGAAAGCATTGGCGGTCAATGCGACGATGGGGAGTCGCGGTGTTCCTGTGCTGGCCTCCTTGCCTCGAATCGCGATCGTCGCCTCGTAGCCCGTCATCACCGGCATTTCGCAGTCCATGAGAACGAGATCGACGTCCTGCTTGTCCAGCAGTTCGATGGCCTCCCGCCCATCGCCCGCCTCGACCACATCGACACCCAGCGAATAGAGAACCTCCCGCGCAATCATTCGATTGACTTCGTTGTCCTCAACCACCATCACCCGCCCGGAAAGGGAGCGCTCGTCCTCGAGGTCGCCCATTGCCGAGTCCTCGACGGGTGGCGGCACGAATGCGGGATCGACTGGCAAGTCAATCTGGAACCAGAAGACCGAACCCTTGCCCGGAACACTTTCGACTTCGATCTCGCTTCCCATCGCCCTGACGATGCGCTGACTGATCGCCAGACCCAGGCCGGTGCCCTCGGGACGACGCTTCTGCTTGCTTAACACCTGATGAAACGGCTGAAACAGCTCTGGCAGGGCTTCGGCCGGAATGCCGATGCCCGAGTCATGCACCTCGAATCGAACGAGAGCAGAACCCCGTTCCGTCTCCTGGGACATCACCCGCAAAGACACGACTCCTTGTTCGGTGAACTTGATCGCATTGCCTACCAAGTTGAGAAGCACCTGCTTGATACGCTGAGCGTCGGCCAAGACCCAGTCGACGCGCGTACCCTCCAACTCAAAGGAGAGTGCCACGCCTTTTCCCTCGGCATTGGCCCGAAACAGCGCCATGACGGAACGCGTCAGCCCATGCAACGAGGTCGGTGCCTGGGTCAACATCAGCTTTCCGGCCTCGATCTTCGAGTGGTCCAGTACGTCATTCAGGATCTCCATCAAGGAGGAGCCCGAGGACGCCGCGGTCCGCACGAGACGGCGCTGGTCGGTACTCAACGGCGAACGCCTAAGGAGTTCAAGCGCTCCGAGCACGCCGTTCATGGGTGTACGGATCTCATGGCTCATCGTGGCAAGAAATTGGGACTTGGCGACGTTTGCTGCCTCTGCCGCCTCCTTGGCGGCCATGAGTGAAACGCTCGCCGCGTCTGCCTCCAGTCCATGCCGCACTGCCCGGGTCGTGGTGAGACGAAACTCCTGGGCTGCCTTGTACATCGTCACGCCGAAGATGCCGGCCAGTATCGCCAAAGGCACGGATCGAACCGAATCGTTGGCTAGGCTCACGGCCACGAGAGCGCCGAGTTGCATGAAGCTCAGTATGGCGAATGACTTCCCAACCAACGACATGAAGAAGGCTGCGATAGCCACAGACCCGCAGATGGTGACCACAAACGCAGTTGCCGTCGTCGCGCTGAGCGAGGGATAGATCCACACCGTGCAGATCGCCCACATGAGACCTGCCAAGGCCGCATTGCCCTCCAGTTCGTGCTGCAGACGGAGCAGCTCGGCATCGCTCCGGCCAGGAACATTCGAGAAACGCTTCGACAAGGAGTATCGCCACGCCACCACACCGGAACCGATCAAGCCGACCAGCCCGGCGACCACCGTCGTCCCGACTTCGATCCCCAATCCGAAGAAAAACGCGATTCCAGCAATCTGTAGCGGTACGCTGCGCGTCGAGTTGAGCAGAGCCATGCGGAGCAATTCCCTGCGAACGGCGGCATCGATCGTGGAAACGGCGGAACTCACCCGCCTAGCATACTGGTGGAATACCGTTCGACACGTTGTCGTGGTACCCACCGCCAAGCGCTTCCCAGCGAAGGTGAATGCAATGACAGCTCGGGGACCCGCCATCAACAATGCCCACCGGGAGGCTAGGTAGCGTGGGGGGCGCTGTCCGAACGGCCCTTTCGCGACTCGCTGACTACTTCGGCGCCCAGAACGCGCGCGACCGTGCCAAGCAGGAAAGGGAGCGAGCGCTACAGCGGGGCATCGTCGGCCTGACCGTAGCAACTTATTGGGTCCTTCAGTACCTCTCGGGCCGCGAAGTTCAGGCCCACCCCTGGTTCGTCGTCTTTCTCGGCGTGGCTCTTCCTGCTATTGCATTCGGCTACCGCAAATTCCTCCTTTCATATCCGGACGGAGGCGTAGCGATTCAGTACGCGTTTCTGATCCTTGATCCTGTCGTGATCATCGGCGTTCTTGTGCAGGATCCCTTCACCTTCGCATTCCTCAATCCGTTCATGCTCGTCGTGATCGTCCGGAACGGCATTCGCTACGGGATTCGCACCATGTACCTGACCTGGGGCGTTACGTTGGCCCTGTGCATGCTGCTCCTGACAAGCGATTTCTGGCGGTCCGAGCTCGAACTGACCTTCGCGTTCCTGCTGATGCTGGCATTGGTTCCTGTCTTCTTCACGTCGCTCATTCGGAGGATCCACTCCGCCCCGGCGATCGAGGAGGAGCGCGCCCGCACGCTCGCCACGCACGAGCTCGCCGTCGCCCGCAGCGCCTTCCTCGCCAAGGTCAGCCACGAGCTGCGCTCACCCCTCCAGGGCATCGTCTCCGCGCTCGACGTGATCGAGATGCGGCATGCGCGCGCCTTCGCCGGCGACGAAGAGCTGATCGGCAGGATGCGGCGCTCGTCGATGCTGCTGAACACGCAGCTGCGCGACCTCCTGACCCTGGCCAAGGGCGAGGCGGGGCGGCTGCGGATCCACGCCGAGCCGTTCGAAGCCTGCGCGCTGGTCGAGGCGATGGCGGAAGCCGCGCGCGAGCTGGCGGTCTCCAAGGGCCTGCAGCTGCGGGTCGTGCTTCCGCCCGCGCCGCTGTTCGCCGTGACCGACGGCGCCCGGATCGACCAGGTGCTGACGAACCTCGTCGTCAACTCGATCCGCTACACCGACACCGGCGAGGTTCGCGTCTCGATGGAAACGCGAGGGGATCCGCCGGCAAGCCTGCGATTCGTCGTCGCCGACACCGGGCCGGGCATCCCCGAGGACGTTCTGCCGACGCTGTTCGAGCCGGACAAGTTCGTCACCGCGCCGGCCCGGCGTGGCGAAGGCTCGGGCATCGGCCTGGCTATCGTCCGCACCCTGGTCGACCACCTCGGCGGCCGGCTGCGAGTAATCAGCGAGCTGGGCAAGGGAACGACCTTCACGGTCGAGATTCCCGCCGAGTTCGAGGCGCCGGGCGAATCGGACTTCGCCGATACCAATACCCACGGCCGGGTCCTGGTGGTCGACGACCGCAGCGACGTGCTCGATGCCCTGGAAAGCGTGATCGACGAACTCGGCTACGAGCTCGACCGTGCCGGCTCGGCCGCGGCGGCCACGCGCCTGCTCTCGGAGCGCGCCTATGACGCGGTGCTGCTGGACCTCGACATGCCGGTGCTCGGCGGCGCCGAACTGCTGACGGAAATCCGGCGGGGCACAGGCCCGAACCGGGAGTCGCACTTCATCAGCATCAGCGCGGCCGAACCGTCGTCAGGCCCCGACCCGAACTTCGACCTTCGCCTGGCCAAGCCGATCGACAGCTCGGCCCTGCGGCGCGCATTGCTCGCC
>JBDSFL010000080.1:0-2570 GCA_039919545.1 Thermoanaerobaculia bacterium
ACCGTCGTGATGGGGGCGTGCGGGTCGCCCGGAGTGTCGAACCGAACGCGCAGTACATCCTTCCTCCCGGCGGAAGGGAGGCTGTCCCGTGGTCCGGCGAGTGCGACTATCTGCCAGGTCATAGCTCTTCGATCAGGCTGTAGGCCTCGCGGAAGATGCGTTCGGCGCGGGCACGCCCCTCCGGGCCCTCCCAGTCGAACGTCGTCAGGTCCACGTCGCGGAAGTCCCATGTGACGGTCGCACGGATCGTGTCCTTCACGTCACGGAACACGTCGCTGGCGTCCTCGACGCTGATCCTCCCTCTGTGAATCCTGAGGTCGAGTTCCTGCAGGAAGCGCTCCGAGATGTAGTTCATGACGAAGTCGCGGAGCACCGATTCGATGGCGCGCGCGTCGACGTGATCGAGCGCATCTGGTCCCAGGCCCTGGGACTTCAGCTCGTCCGCGAAGGCGTCGAAGCTGGCGAGCGTAGCCGAGCGAGCGACGGCATCCTCGTTGGTGGCCCCTGCCGGGGCGATCCTGCTGGCGAGGTCGAGGAGGATCGTGTGGAGGTCCTGACCGACCAGCCGCGTGAGCCCGAGGATCTGCCGTGCCGCACCTGCGATTCCAATACGGGAGGCGAGCCCCAGGAAGGTTCCCGCTTTCGCCAGAGTTCGGCGGCCGGATCGAGCACGCTGCGCTGCGGCCCCTCCGCCGCCCGAGGCGCGGACGTAGCTGCCCAGGGCACCACGTGGGCCCGCCCCAGTGTTCACGGCGCGAGAAAGGGTGCTCTTCGGAACCGACCACGGCACGTCCGGGATGGGTGGCGGCGGAGCGGGTGAGGGTGGCGGCGTCGGTACATCGGGAGGCGCTTCCGCCCCCGGGTTTGGAGCGGATGGAGGGGGCGGAGGAGACGATGCTTCGGGGTTTCCATCGTCTGCCCAGGGAGGTAGAAGCGAGTTTGTACCCTTGGGGCCGCCGTAGGAAGCGGACGTACCCATCAGGTGTCGAGTCGCTTGAGCGCGTTCGCGGACGCCCTTGCGAGCATCCCGACTGTCGAGTTCCCCCACGAGGTCAGAAGCGCCCTGATCGACCCGGCGACCTTCCCGGTCGCCAACGGTACGAGGAGCATCGGCGTCGCCGTTGCAACCTTCGTGTCGGTCAGAGTCGTGAACACCGTGATGAGTGACGGCGTCAGGTCGAGATGTGCCGTCGCGAGCTCGATGAGTCGCTTCTGGAGCGCGTCCGACTGGGGCTTCTCCGCGCGAAGGAGGCGCTGGGTGATCCGGTCGAACAACGCCGCCGCGTCCGCCGCGTCGAGCCCAGGTAATCGACTCGTCGCGTGTTTGAGGACGACTGCGTCTGTGCTGATCAGACCGGCGAGGACGTCCTCCGCGGTCGGACTCAGGGCTGGACCGGCGGCATCAAACCGAAGATCTCGGGGACGCGCGACGTGGAAGTAGGGGCGTAAATCGACGTCGCTTAGCGGTGGATCTGATGCCAACCACGACGCCATCCAGGAGTCAGCGAGCCACGCGCTCAGTTCACCCAGCGGGGGTGCCTGCTTCCCCTGACCACCTTTCTCAGTCGACACCGACGTCTCGGCGCTCCCTGCTCGTGCTTCCGTCTCCACGTCGGCGAGCACCTGGGGGCGCCCGTCCGCGGCCTGGAGGGCCGCGAGCTGACGGAAGAACGATGCTCGGATGTACTCGAGGACGAGGAGCTTTGCGAGTACCTGTCGACGCAGCGTGAGACCCCGATCCTTGGCCATTTCGAGCCTCAAGAGCACTGCGTTGAGGAACCGTTTCGCGCGTCGCGGACTGCCGCTGAGTCCGGGCGCGAGGACGAGTGCGATCTGGCGCGCGAGGTCGAGGTCATCTTGGAAGGCGGGAGCGAGCTTGTCGTCGGCGAGCACCGCGCGCAGGACGGTGAGGTCGAACGGCGGACGCGACACCTCGGCAGCACGCTCCGTCGCAATCTTCCCCAAGAGCGCGTCGAACTTCGCTCCAGAGAGGTGCTTTTGGGCGAATAGAAGCGACGTGTACGACTCGATCTCGGCGGCGCTGAGCTGCGGGATCGTGATCGGAATCTGGATGAGCTTCTCGAGGTAGTCTCTTCCGACCTCCGCCTCGGGGCCAGGGAGTTCCGGAAACCTTTGGCGTACGGCGTGGCGGATCAGGCGCTCGTCCGCGCCGATGACGAATGCGGTTTGCGGGACGAAGAGGAAGAGCTTGATCGCCTCCAGAGTCTCGATGATTGTCGGCGGGAGGCAGCGGTCGAGGTCGTCAATGATTACGACCACAGCATCGACATCGAGGTCCTTCAGGAGCTCCGCGAAGTCGTCACGGAACGTCGCGACGCTGTGCCTCACCTCATCGGCAGCAGGCACCGGGTTCAGAAGTTTCTTGAGCTCCTCAGGATCGAGCTCTTTTCCGTGCTCCTTCAGGAACTTCACCAGGTCGATCCCTGCGGCCGCGAGCGTCAGGTGCGGTTGACCGATGAGGATCGGGAGGCCGTAGCGAACAACCGCACCCCCGGCACGGATCAGATCGACGCGCTTCGCGAGCGCGACGATCTTCGCCTTCACCTTCT
>JBDSFL010000044.1:0-19412 GCA_039919545.1 Thermoanaerobaculia bacterium
CGAAGACGTGTCGCGCCGATTCGCGAGCGAGGGCTTCATCGCACTCGCCCCCGATCTCTATCACGGCAAGACGACGACGAGCCCCGACAGCGCCGGCCGGCTCCTGATGGAGCTGGATGCCGAGCGCGCGGCGAAAGAGATCGCGGCGGCCGGCGCATACCTGCTGTCGCGCCCCGAATGCACGTCGAAGAAATACGGAGTCGTGGGCTTCTGCATGGGGGGCGCGCTCGCCCAGCTCGCCGCCACGCGCGACGAGAAGGTGGGGGCGGCGGTGAGCTTCTACGGCGGCTTCAAGAAGGTGCAGATCGACTGGAGCCAGCTCGCTGGCCCCATCCTCCTCATCTACGGTGAGCTCGACAGCAGCGTACCGCCAAGCCAGGCGCAGCCGCTGGTGGAGTCGATCCGAAAGCTGGGGAAGGAAGCGGAGAGCATCGTTTACCCCGGCGCGAATCACGCCTTCTTCAACGACGCGCGGCCCGAGGTGCACAACGGTTCGGCGTCGGCGGACGCGTGGGGACGCACGCTGGCGCATCTTCGGGAGAATCTGGTGATGGGTCGATAGCCCCAACGAAAGATCACGTGCACCGGGGTCACTCCCTGGCGTGCATCACCTTCGAATGAGACGACTCGAACTCGCGGAATGCTTCAATCGGATCGTTCGGCCCTGCCTCGGGTTGATCATCACGTTCTTCTGCTGGACTCCGCTGACCGCTCACGCGGGCAAGGGCGTCTGGTCTAGCGGCGGACCGTTCGCGGGGGTTTATGCGCTTGTAATCGACCCGGCCACACCAACGAAGCTGTACGCGGGCGGGAGCGATGGAGTCTTCAAGTCGACCGACGCGGGCGTTCGCTGGAATGCCGCGAGCATGGGACTGCCTTCTCGCAGCGTCTCGATCCTTGTCATCGATCCTACCACGCCTTCGACGCTCTACGCGGCGATATACGAAGGCGTCTTCACCTCCACGGACTCGGGGGGAACCTGGTGGCCCGCCAACACAGGACTGAGAACGTTCGCCATCGACGCACTCGCGATCGATCCCAAGACTCCTACCACGCTTTACGCAGGGGCGTACTCGACATCGGCGGACGAGGGTGGACTGTTCAAATCCACGAACTCAGGTCATTCCTGGACCAGAACCGGACTGCGTCTCGACTTCGTCGCGCTTTGCATCGACCCCACGAGCCCCGCCATCCTCTACGCGGCAACATCTCCTCAAACACCCCAGATCCCTTACCCAACCGGAATATTCAAGTCCACGGACGCCGGCTCCACGTGGTCCGCCGCCAATACGGGCCTCCTCGACAAATACGTCTTTTCACTCGCGATTGATTCCAGGACCCCGACCACGCTGTACGCGGGAACGGAGCTCGGCGGAGTCTTCAAGTCCACCGACTCCGGGGGGACATGGGCCCCGGCAAACGCCGGACTCAATCAATTCGTTGTAGCCCTGACCATTGATCCTGTGTCGCCCGCGACCCTCTACGCAGTCACCGGCAACCCTGGCGAACCGCTCGGCGGCCAGGTCTTCAAATCCACCGACGCGGGCACGACCTGGCTCAGTACAGGATTGGCCCATAGCTTTGTTCTGGCCGTCGATCCTTCGAGCCCCGCGACCGTCTTCGCCGGAACGGAAAGTGGAGGCATATACAAATCGAGAAATTCCGGCGGCGCGTGGGTCGCCTCCAGCACCGGGCTGACGAGGGTCGGAATCCAGGCTCTGGCTATCGACGCGAGGGGCCCGACAACGCTCTACGGGGCGGGAGTAACGTCGGGCGGCATCTTGAAATCGACCGACGCCGGCTCCAGCTGGGTAAGGGCCAATTCCGGAGTGTGGTCCGGTGGCGTGACCAGCATCGCTATCGATCCCGCATCCCCCTCGACTGTTTACGCGGGAACGTTATCGGCGGGAGTCTTCAGGTCGTCCGACGCGGGGGGCCGATGGTCCCAGGCGAGCACGGGGCTTGCGACCGTGAGCGTCTCTGCACTTGCGATCGATCCTCGGAACCCCAGCACGCTTTACGCGGGCACCGCATACGCAATCGTCGCTCGCGGCGTCTTCAAGTCGACAGATTCCGGCGATACATGGCTTCCCACGGGCCTGAATTCTGGAAACATCTCGACCCTGAAAATCGATCCCGTGAATCCTGCAACGATCTACGCAGGGATGCGGGCAGGTGTCCAGAAGTCCACCGACGCGGGAATGACATGGGCCAACGCGAGTGCGGGACTGACAGTCCTGTTCGTGACGGACGTGGCGATCGATCCAAGAAATCACACAACCCTTTACCTCGGCTCCGAGATCGGAGTGTTCCGCTCCACCGATTCCGGCGAGCACTGGATCGCGAGGGGTCCGTACCCTTCAAATCCGCCCATCCACTCGCTGGCGGTCGACGCCGGGAATGGAGACGTCTTCTACGCTGGCGACGACGGCGTGTTCAGATCGACCGACGCCGGGGCGACCTGGAGCGAGGTGAAACCGGGGCTTCCAAGGTTTTTCGTGAGCACGCTCGCGCTGGATCCGAGCGGAAAAACCGTTTACGCGGGCCTCTCTGGCGGCGGCGTGTGGCAGTTCACGGACGGTCCCACGAGCTCGACTCTGATTCCGTCTTCGGCCCGCGCCGCGGGTCTTGGCGGCACGATCTACACGACGGACCTCACTGTCGCCAACGCGGGCTCCGAGCCGACCGCGATCGTGCTGACCTTTCTCGGTCACGATGTCGATGGTCGAAGTGGCCGGGAGGAATCCTTCGCCCTTCCCGAAGGCGTTTCGATGACGTTTCCTGACGTCCTCGGGTCGGTGTTCGGTCTCGGTTCCGGTTACGGCGCCATCCGCATCACATCCGCATCCGACTCCGTGCACGCGATCGCACAGACATCGACGCCGGGGTTCGGCGGCACGTTCGGACAGAGTGTTCCTGCAGCGCGAACGGAAGACCTGATCACCGCGGGAGCACCTCGCACGATTCTCGGAGTTCGTGAGGACGCCTCCTTCCGAACGAATCTCGTTCTGGCGAATGCCACCGACCAGCTGCTCGAGGTGGACGTGAGTTTTCGAGGGGGTGCGACGGCCGGGGCTTTGAAGCGCATTTCCCTTCCACCCTTTGGAATGACGCAGATCAATCGCGTCGTGCGCGAGCTGGGCAATGCGCTTCCAGTTGCCGGACTCCTCGAGGTCTCCACGACCACGCCCGGCGGCGCTTTCGCGGCCTATGCCTCGGTGATCGACAACGCGACAAACGATCCCCGCACGTTGCTCCCCATCAAGCCGATCGGCAGCGGCGTTGCCTCGCCGCAAGACTGGTTTCTTCCGTCGAGCGCACACGTTCAAGGCGCCGGGGGCGCCTTCTATACGACCGACCTCATCACCTATTCGAACGTCGACATGCGCTACACCTTCAAGTTCCTCGGCCACGACGTCGACGGCCGACCCGGCTTGGTTTCGACGTTCGACCTGAGCCCCAACGTCTTCGCCTCGTACGCGAACATTCTTGGCTCGCTTCCACTCAGCTCCGCGGATTACGGTGCCCTGCGCATCACCACGCAGTACCCATCGACCGAGTCGACCTTCGTCGGTTTTCTCGCTCAGACCTCGACACCAGGCTTCGGCGGCACGTTCGGCCAGAGCGTTCCGGTGATCCCCTCGGCCGAGCTGATCCGCACGGGGGCTTCACGATCGATCCTGGCGATCCGGGAGGACGATTCGTACCGTACGAACCTGATCCTGACCAACGCGACCGAAGCGCCGCTCGTCGTGGACGTCCACCTCCTCTCTCCCGCGGGCCTCGTGCTCGCGACCAGGTCTTACGCACTTCCGCCGCTCGGCATGACCCAGGCCACGCGAGTCGTTCGCGACATGGGAATCTCGTTCAACGTGAACGGCGCACGCCTCGTGCTCTCCACGCCCACCCCGAACGGCGCCTT
Source organism: Thermoanaerobaculia bacterium (assembly GCA_039919545.1). Lineage (GTDB taxonomy): Bacteria > Acidobacteriota > Thermoanaerobaculia > UBA5066 > UBA5066 > JBDSFL01. Next base: position 3,923 of record JBDSFL010000044.1, read on the forward strand.
CGCGAGCTATGCCTCGATCATCGACAACGTGACGAACGATCCACGAACTCTCCTGCCGCGCTGATCGCGCAGCAGGCGGCGTCGCAGGTCTCGTGATCCCTTGGTCGGCACACCCGCGGCCTCCCGGGCGCCCCCCGCTAGAATCGCCCGCATGGCCGTCGAGAAGCGCCACACCGTCTGTAACCGCGATTGCCCCGATGCGTGCGGGCTCATTGCAACCGTCGATGACGGGAAGCTCGTGCATCTCGGCGGGGATCCGGACCACCCCGTCACGCGCGGGTTCATCTGCTACCGCACGTCCCACTTCGTCGCGAAGCAGAACTCGAGCGAGCGCCTCACCACGCCGCTGCTGCGTCACGGGGATCATCTCGATCCCGTCTCCTGGGACGTCGCTCTCGACTTCATCGCCGGCAAGCTGCTCGCGATCCGAGACGAATCCGGCCCGGCGGCCATCCTCCACTACCGCTCCGGCGGCTCGCTCGGCCTGCTCAAATCGGTCGTCGATTATTTCTTCGAGCTGCTCGGCCCCGTCACCGTCAAGCGGGGCGACATCTGCTCCGGCGCGGGCGACGCCGCTCAGGAGACGGACTTCGGGGTCGAAGAATCGCACGACGTCTTCGATCTCCTGAACTCACGCCACACGATCCTCTGGGGCAAGAACACCTACGTCTCGAACATCCACCTCATCCCCGTGCTGCGCGATGCGCGAAAGCGCGGCATGAAGGTGATCCTGATCGATCCCGTCGCGCAGAAGACCGCGAGCCTGGCCGATCACGTGATCGCGGTTCGCCCCGGCGGCGACTTCGCTCTGGCGATGGGAGCCGCGGCGCTGCTGTTCGAACGCGGACAGATCGATCCTCACGCCCCCTCGTTCACCGATCACTTCGAGGAGTTCCGCGCGCTCGCTCTCTCGCGCACGCCCGAAGGCTGGGCGCGGGAGGCCGACGTCCCGCCCACCGACCTGAACCTCCTCGCGTCGGCCCTGGCCGACCGCCCCTGCTCCATCCAGATCGGCTGGGGGATGGGGCGCCGCGTGAACGGCTCGGCCATCGTGCGCGCGCTCGACGCCCTCTCGGGCGTGAGCGGCAACCTCGGCATTCCCGGCGGCGGCGCCTCTTTCTACTACAAGCGGCGCGCGGCCTTCGACACGGGCTTCCTGCTGAAGAATCCGCCGCGCTCGCTCTGCGAGCCGCTGCTCGGCGAGGAGATCCTGGCGGCGCAGGATCCGCCGATCCGCGCCATCTGGGTGACGGCGGGCAACCCTGTGTCGATGCTCCCCGATGCCGCCACGGTGGCCCGCGCGTTCGAGACCCGCGAGCTGGTGGTCGTGGTCGATCCGTTCCTGACCGACACCGCACGCCGGGCGACGGTCGTGCTGCCCACCACGACGCTCGTGGAGGACGACGATCTCCTCGGCGCGTACGGACATCACTATCTCGGCGCCTCGACCCCCGCCGTCGCTCCTCCGAAGGACGTCTTCTCGGACCTCGAGATCGTGCAGAAGCTCGCGCTCCGGATCGACGCCCTGACGCGCGCCAACGGCATCGGCATCGCCCCGCGTCTCGCGGGCACGACGCGCGAATGGAAGCAGAGGCTCATCCCGCGGCTCGCCGCGCAGGGCATCACGGTGGAGCAGCTCGAGAGCGGAGCCGTGCGCAACCCCGACGCGCCGCAGGTCCTCTTCGCCGATCGAACCTTCCCCACCGACACGGGGCGCATGAAGCTGATCCACACCGCTCCCGCCGAGCCGCCGGCCGAGGCGGGCTTTCCGCTCTGGCTCTTCTCGAACTCCACCGAGAAGGCGCAGAGCTCGCAATGGTCGGTGGAAGAGCCGCCGCACGCCGAGGCCACGTGTCATCCGGAGGCGGCGCAAGGAATGGCCGACGGCGCGCTCGCCCACCTCGAGAGCGCGCTCGGGCGCCTCACGGTGATCCTTCGGTTCGACGCCGCACAACGCCGCGACGTGGTGCTCGTGCCCAAAGGGGGAAATTACGACCGCGGCACCTGCGCGAACATCCTGATCCGCGCACGCATCACCGATGCGGGTGAGGGCGCGGCCTACCAGGACTGCCGCGTTCGGCTCGTGGCGATCTGAACGCTCACTGACCCGGTACGAGTCGCCAGATCGAGCTCTCGGCGTCGATCGTGTTGTAAGCCAAGAGCTTTCCGTCCCGGGAGATGTCCACCTGCAGATAATTCCGGTACGTCGGGATCTGGAAGATCTTGGTGGATTCCCCGCCTTCCATCGGCACCACCCACACGTGACAGAACCCGGCATCGGTCGTCAGGTAGACGATCGAGCGTCCGTCCGGCGCGAACAGAGGCCGGTAGCCCCTCTCGGTCACTTTGCGCGGAGCCGCGGAACCGTCGGAAGGCACGACCCAGATGCCGTGATTGAGCCCTCCTTCGCGATCTCCGGCGCAGACGATCCACTTCCCGTCCTGGCTCGGACGCGGATACGAGAACGACTTCGGCGTGATCGCGCGCGAGGTTTTCGTTTCGAGGTCGAGCATCCAGACGGCGGGCTCGTCCGGCTTGTCGATGCGGGTGAAAACGATCTGCTTTCCGTTCGGCATGAAATACGGCCGGATCTCCTGCCCCGGCGTATCGGTGAGGCGTGTGGCCGGCCCGCCTTCGGAGTTCGCCATCCAGAGGTCGTAGGTGCCCCCGGCATCGCCGAACCAGACCACCTTCGATCCGTCGGGGCTGAAGGTCGGGTTCGCGTTGCGGCGCCCCGCGTTGGAGATGCGGATGCGCGCCTTGGTTTTCAGATCCAGCACGTAGGCATGCCGCGGCTCCTCGTGCGGATAGGTGCAGAAGGCCAGCCGCGTGCCGTCGGGTGAGAACGCCGGCCCCCACATCCCGCCGTCCGCCGAAAGAAGCCGGGGCGATTCCACGGGCTTCAGATTGGCCCCGAGCGCCACGCCCCAGATCGACCAGCGCTCGCGGTGCACCTCGAAAAGCATCGAGCCGTCGGGTGCGGTGCGCGGAAATGCGTCGGGTCCCGCCCCCACGGTGAGCCGCCGCGGCGTGCCGCCGCGGGCGGGCATCGCCCACAGGTTCCAGCTCCCCGAGCGCGTGGAGGAGTAGTGGACGAAGCGGCCGTCCACGCTCCAGTCGCAGCCGTTCGTGCCGAGCCCGTCGGCCAGCGGGGTGTTCTCGTGCGTCAGGGGCGCGGCGGCGCCTCCCGCCAGCGGCACCGTCCACACGTTCACCTCCGACTGGATGAGCGGGATGTCGACGAACGCGACGGTGACGCCGTCCGGCGAAACGCGCGGCGAGACGAGGCGTGAGCCCTTTCGCTCGGCGATGACCTTGATGTTGCCGCCATCCGCGTCGGCCACGCAGAGCACTTCCTTGAAGCCGGGTAGCGATTTCACGTAAACGATGTGCCGCCCGTCGGGGCTGTACGAACCCGAGCAGGCGTCGGCGATGAGGCGGCGCGGCGCGCCGCCGAAGGCGGGCGTGGTCCAGATCTCGTCGCCGTCCGGGGTCTCGCGTGTGTAGAGAATCGTGCCCCCGTCCGGCGACCAGCTGGGGTCGATCTCGTCGTCCGGCGTATCCGTGCGGGCCACGGGATCGCTCCCCGGAGCCACCAGGTAGATGTCGTAATTCCCGCGCAGGTTGCTCGTGGCCGCCACGTTCTTTCCCGTGGGCGACGGAACACCTTCCGCCCAGTCCGCTCCGGTGGCGCGCACCACGGGCTCGATGCGCGAGGCGCCCAGGTCCGGACCCGACGGGCGCCCCACCCGACCGAGCAAGAAGCCCAGCACCGCGATCAGCGCGACGGCCCCGGCAGCCTGGAGCAATGGCACCCGGCGCGGCAGGCGGCGCTCGGGGCGCGTCACGATGGTGGCTCGCGACTGCGTCACATCGGCCCGCGCGCGCTTGAGATCGAGCACGAGGTCGAGCGTGGACTGGTACCGATCGGCCGGATCCTTCTCGAGGCATTTCTCGAGCGTCCAGAGCAGCGACTCGGAGATGCCCGGCACCAGGAATCGAACGGGCGCCGGCGCGGAGTGAATGATGGCGTGCATCACGTCCACGTCCGAGCGCCCCGTGAAAGCACGACGCCCGGTCAGCGTCTCGTAGAGGGTCACGCCGAACGAGAAGAGGTCGCTGCGGAAATCGACGCGCTCGCCGCTCGCCTGCTCGGGGCTCATGAAAGCGGCCGTCCCCACCACGAGTCCTTCCAGCGTGCGCGGCGCCAGCGTCTGCTGCGACGGGCCGGTGTCGCTCACGGAATCGCCGGTGCGCCGCGCGAGCCCGAAGTCGAGCACGGTGGGATGCCCGTCGGGCGTGACGACGATGTTCGCGGGCTTGATGTCGCGATGGACGATGCCCGCCGCATGGGCCGTGGCCAGCGCGTCGGCCACCGGGATCATGATGTCGAGCGATTTGCGGATCGAGAGCGCGCCCAGAGACACCAGGGATTCGAGCGTGCCCCCCTCGACGCGCTCCATGGCGATCCAGCCGACGAGCCGGTCTTCACCCGGCTCGCCGCCGATGCCCGACACCTCCTCGCCCACGTCGAAGATGGAGACGATGTTCGGGTGCTTGAGGGCGGAGGCGGCCCGCGCCTCCTCGAAGAGGCGGGCCCGATCGCGCCGGCCCGCGCGTCCGTCCAGCGAGAACACTTTGATCGCGATCTCGCGCTGGAGCCGGTCGTCGAACGCACGGTAAACAACGCCCATCCCGCCGGACCCGATCTCGTCCAGGATTCGATAGGGGCCGAGCTGCAGCGTCGGTGACATGTTCGTTCAAACCCGAGGGTCGAACGATTATCCGTCAGGGCTCACTCGACGCGGGAATGGCGGCGCGCTTCACGCTCGATCGCGTTCGCCTCCCGCCAGCGCGCCGAGCGGCGCAGCAGCTCGGCGTAGCGCCCGGCCACGACCCCGAACTGCGCCCGCGCCCCGAGCTGCGAGCCGCGGTCCCCCGCCACCACGCCGTACGCGCGCCGCGAGAACGCGATCGCCTCCTGGCGGCGTCCGCGTCTCTCGAACAGCTCGCCGTGGAGCGACAGCAGCAGCCCGCGCGTGCTGGACGAGCGGGCGTACTCGCGCACCAGATCGCCCGCGAGCGCCTCGGGCCTCTCTCCGCGCGCGGCTCGCAGCTCGAGCCTCCACGCGCGATGCAGGTCGGGCTCGGACCCGTCCAGCTCCGGGAGCACGTTCTGCACCCGCGCGGTCCCGGTGCGCCAGTCGATGTAGTCGCGCAAGGCGCGCCGCGCCGCGCTGCGGCCAGGCACGACGAGGGCGAAGTGCGCGACCTCTTCGGACGCCTCCTCCCAGCGCCCCTTCTCGCCGAGCGCCAGGACGAGCCCCTCGAGAGCCTCTTCCCGCTCGCTTCCGTCGAATCCCGACGACGGCGAACGCTCGCGCACCGCGCGCCGGTACCAGACGATGGCGCGGTCCAGCTCGCCGCGGAGGTGCTCGATGCGCCCGGCGTCGAGCGCCACGGCCGCGGTGAGCTCGGGCCGCTGCGCCAGCGCGGAAAGAAGGCGCTCGCCCTCCACCCGCTCGCCGGCCGCCAGGAGAGCGGTACCGCGCAGCCGCGAGGCCCATTCCAGCAGCGCGCGGTCTCCGGCTCGTTCCGCCTCGAGCAGCGCGGCTTCCGTCTCCCGCAGCGCCTGCTCGTGAGCCCCCGCTCGCATCTCGAGCCTGGCCTGACGCAGGCGTTCGTACGTGCGCTCGCGCGCGGCGCTGCGCTCGGCCAGAGGCAGCTCGTGACGCTCCATGCGGAAGAAACCTTCGAAGTCGAGCAGCATCACGCCCCGCTCGCCGCGATCCAGCGAGATCACGCGGCGTTGGGCATCCACCGTGATGGAGCCAGGCAGGCCGCCATCGCCCGCCGGCTCCAGGGCGTACCACATGAGCCCGGTCGGGCCGCCGTCGGAGGCATCGCGGTCGGGCGTAGCACCCCAAGGCGACTCGGGCCGATTCGGATCCCGCGAACGGCGAACCGGGATGCGCAGCGCCGCGATGCCCATCGCGTTCCCCAGCGCGGGGTTGGACCCGGCGAACAGAAGCGCGAGCGTGCCGTCGCCGGCGAGGTCGGCCGTGCCGATGAAGCGCTGCGGCCCCGTCGAGACGAAAAGGACGCGCGCCTCTTCGGTGCGTGGGTCGTAGACGATCGAGTAGCCCGGTCCGCGCGGGATGTGCGCATAGGTGATGATCAGTTGCTGGTGCCCGTTGCCGTGCAGGTCGACCGCCTTCATACCGCTCACGGCGAAGGTGTTCGAGAAGCCGGGGAACGAGCCCGAGGGATCAGGAAGGAACACACCTCGCTCCACGCGCCCCGTCTCGGCGTCCAGGAGCACGAGGGTGTGCGTGAAGTCGGGCTCGGTGTCATGCCCTCCGGCCAGGAACGCGGCCACTTTCTGGGAGGCCTGCCCGGTGCCCTGCAGGATGTCGGCGTACTCGACGCGGGTGAGATCGGGCTGCACCCACAACACCCGCCCATCGGCATCCACCGCGCGCGCGCCAACCCGGGAGTCGACGACGATCCGCTTGAAACGCGGGCTCGAGAAGTAGTGCCACGCGCTGGCCGCCAGCAGCAGAGAGGCCCCGATGACGCCGGCGCGAATCAGGGAAGATGGAATGTGCCAGGGCTTCCTCAGCCGCATCCGGCGCGCGCGTAGATCGTCGAGAACCGCGTCGGCCGAGGGATAGCGGTGCGAGGGATCTTTCGCCAGAAGACCGGCCACCATGCGGGCGAGCCAGACGGGAGTCTCCGGACGAACCGAGCGCACATCGGGCGCGTTGCGCTTCACATGAGCCAGCACGGTGCCGATCGATGAGGCCTCGCGCAGCGGGACCTCGCCGGTCAGCATCTCGTACAGCACCACGCCGAACGAATACAGATCGCTGCGCGAGTCCACATGGCTGCCCATCGCCTGTTCCGGCGCGAGATAGGCGATCGTTCCCGAGTACCCCTCGCCCTCGGCCGAACGTCCCTCGCCCTGCTCCCAGCGGCGCGCCAGGCCGAAGTCGGTCAGGCGCACGGCCTCGTGCTCGTCGATGAGGATGTTCCCGGGCTTCACGTCACGGTGCACGAGGCCGAGCTCGTGCATCCCCTTCAGCGCCTCGAGCGTCTCCACCGAGATGCGGATCGCCTCGTCGAGCGAGAGCCTTCCTGCGCCCAGCCGGCTCTTGAGCGAGCAGCCGGAAACACGCTCCATGGAAACGGTGACGGCGTCGCCGGCGCGCTCGATGGCGAACACGCGCACGAGACGCGGATTTCCCGCGTCGTGAACCTGCGCCACCTCGCGCTCGAGACGCAGGAGGGCGGTGTCGCTCATGCCGCTCATGCGGAAGATCTTGAGCGCCACCTCCTCGCCTCGCTGGCGGTCGAAGGCGGCGTACACCACCGTCGAGCCGCTGCTCCCGAGCACCGACCGGATCTCGTATCGGGTGCGGGCGTCGGTGCCTGGCACGAAGATCCGGATCGGCGACGAGCCCCGGCTACGCGCCGGAAAAAGCTGGGTCGGCCGGAGATCGCTCATCGCACGGGACAAAGCCTCGCGAAGGAATTATCTCCCGCCGCGGTCCGGCTCGATCTGGATGGCGAGGAGGGGGCGGTTCGAACCCGGTTCAGGGCACTCCTGTCCGCTCTGGAACCAGGGCGACCACCCTGCACCCTCGGGCTTCACGCGGTACCGCACCGGCGAGGAGCCGCCGAAGACGCGGAAAGAGGTGACCCGATGCTTCCCCGTGGGATCGCCGGTGGATTCCCCGTCGATGGCCGTCGGCTGCCAGTGCATGTTCAGCGCCACCTCGTACCGGATGCCGTTCCCGTTCCGGATCGCCAGGCCGATCAGCTCGGCGGGAGCCTTCTCCGCCTGCGCCTGCGCGCCTCCCTTCAACCAGGGAGTGAACTCCTGCCCGGCGAACTGGGCACGGAACTCGAGCGTCGCTTCTTTCCTGGCCAGGGCGCGCCACTGGATCTCGATTGAATTCACCGGTCCCTTGTCGGGCGCAAGAGCGGCCTCGTTGTCCTCCGCCCATTCTCCGAGTCCCCCTGCGAGCGACGAGGCGCGGTAGCGGATGGAGCCATTCTCGGTGCGCACCTTGATCCCCCCGAGCGGAGTCTTCCGGTCGCCGGCCGGCTTGCCCTTCTGGGCCCAGTCCTGCCACTTCCCGGCGACGAGGACCTGATACCAGAGCCCGCCCGCCTGCTTCAGCACCACGGACGAGATCGGGACGGCGGAGTCCGCGTCTCCGATGCGAAGCATGCCATCCCTGCGAGGCGGCGGAATGGCCTGCCATTCGCCGTTGACCGTCCGGAACGTTCCGCGCAACGCGACCGGGCCGTCGTAGGCAAAGCCCGTGGTCTCCTGCGCCTGGAGGGTGCCGGATGTTCCCAGCGAGCAAGCCGCCGCCAGGAGGAAGGGTCTCAGGATCTTTCGTTCGAACATCGTTCTCATTCCTTCTTCGCTCAGGGTCCAGTGTCGTCGATCACGCCGAACGGCGCCAGTTCCGCGCGGATCAACGCGGCATCACCCACCGCCACGATCCGCGCTCGGCCCGGCGAGAGATAGCGGCGCGCGACACGCCGAAGGGCGGGCTTGTCGATCGAGGCGAGCGCATCCACGTAGCGGTCGAGAGAATCGGGGGCCAGCCCCGACAGCCAGAGGCTGGCCAGCGCGGCCGCGAGCGCCTCCGCGCTTTCGAGCGCGATCGCGTGCGCTCCCGCATCCCGGCTGCGTGCGCGCAAGAGCTCCTCGTCCGTGACCTCGGTCGACCCCATCCGGGACAGCTCGTAGAGGATCTCGGCGAGCGCGGCTCCCGTCACCTCGTTGCGCACGGCCGCGATCGTCTGGACGGGGCCGCGAAGCGCGAGCCAGCGCGAGGACACGCGAGGGGAATAGGTGTACCCCTTGTCTTCCCTCAGGTTCGCCACGAGCCGCGAGGAGAACGAGGCGCCGTAGATGGTCGTGGCGAGCTCGAGCGGAAACGCATCGGCATCGAGCCGAGAGACACCGACGTTTCCCACCATGAGCACCGTCTGAACCGAGCCGGGCCGATCGACGATCCGGATGAGCGCCGGCGGCGTGTTTTCTGGCGCGGGCGCGGCGTGGGAAGCGAGCGGCTCCGCTTCCGCGCTCCAGGCGCCGAACGTGGCCTCGACGGTCCGGAAGACGCCGCCCGTATCCACGTCTCCCACGATCACGAGCAGGGTGCGATCCGGCGTCAGCCTCCGGGCCGCCTCGAGCCGCAGCCGCTCCAGCGTCAGCGCCTCGATGACCTCGAGGCCAGGCCGCGTGCGGCCATAGGGGTGTTCGTCGTAGAGAGCCTGACGGAATGCCCGGCTTGCGAGGAACGCCGGATCCGATTCGTCCGTCTCCAGCTCCTCCGCCGCGAGCGACCGAACGCGGGCGATTCCCGCGTCGGGAAACGCCGGCGCCGCCACCACTTCGTGCAGCAGCGACACGAGCGCATCCCCGTGCGCCGCCAGCACCGTGGACCCGGCGACCAGGGCATCGTCCGTGGCGGCCGTGAAGAGCTCGCCGCCCGCGGCCTGGAAGTCTCCCGCCAGCTCCGGGCCCGTGCGATGGAGCGTGCCCTCTTTCAGGGCGGCCGCGAGAAGGTCGGCGAAGCCGGGCTCGTGCGCCGGGTCGAGCGTGCGTCCGCCGCGCACGACCAGGCGCGCCGAAACGAGCGGGATCTCGCGCCTCGGCACGATCCACACCTCGACGCCGTTCGCGAGGCGATGCGTGACGACCTCGACGTTCGCTCGACGTGCCACCGGGCTCAGCGCAGGCAGCGAATCGGCCAGGCTCACGACGGATCCTCGCTGGCCGGCGGTGTCTTCACGACGGCCGCGAAGGAATCACGGGAGAGCCATCGCGTCGCGCGGAGCAGATCGTCCCGCCGTACGGCCTCCACGTGGAGCGCGAACTCGAGCACGCCCGCGGGCGTCCCCGTGAAGAGCATCGCCTGCCCCAGCTCCGAAGCCAGCTCCACGCGCGACTCGCACTGACGGTAGTAGCTCGCCACGATCTTCGTCTTCACCCGCGCCAGCTCGCCCTCGTCGATCCGCTCTCGCGAGAGGAGGGCGATCTCCTCGTGCAGCGCGTCGAGGACGCGGTCCACCGGAACGTCCCGCTTGAAGCCGATGCGGGTCAGGAAGAGCGTCGTCCCGTGATACCAGGTGCCCCCCTGGAAGGCGTTGAAACCTCCCGAGATCTCGGTGGCGATCTCGCGTCCTTCGACCATCGTGCGAAAGAGGCGTCCGGCGCGGCCGTCGTGCAGCAGCTCGCCCAGGACGAGAAGCGGCCAGGCATCCGGGTGGTCACGCCGCGGCATTCGCCAGCCCACGGCCAGCATCGGCGTGCGCGCCAGCGGCGCTTCCTGCCGGAGCAGGTCCGCGCTCGGCCGGACTGGCTCGAAAAGATCGGTGGCGGGAGGAAGAGGTGCGGAGGGAATCGAGCCGAAGGCATCCTCCGCGCGCGCGAACACCTCGGCAGGCTCCAGGTCTCCGGCGACCACGAGGATGGCATTGTTGGGACGGTAGTACGCGTCGAAGAATGATCGGACGTCGTCCAGCGTGGCGGCGTCGAGGTCGGCGAAATCGCCGTAGCCGTCGTGGGCGTTCTCCCAGAGATCGAAGAGCCGCCTGGGCAGCTCGCTGTACTCGAAGAGCCCGTACGGGTCGTTCTGGACGTTGACCCGGATCTCCTCCTTCACCACGTCGCGCTGGTTCGTGAGCGTCTCCTCCGAGAACGTGAGACCCGAGAGGCGATCGGCCTCGAGCCAGAGGAAGCGCTCGAGCGCCGCGCGCGGAAACAGCTCGGTGTAGAGGGTGCTGTCGAGCCGCGTCTGCCCGTTGTTCGAGCCGCCCGAGCCTTCGCACGCACGATCGAAGACGCCTTTGCCGGCGCGCGGCGTGCCCTCGAACATCAGGTGCTCGAACAGATGGGCGAAGCCGCTGCGGTCACGCGGCTCGCGCCGCGAGCCGATGCCATAGGTGACGCAGAGGCCCACGACGTCGGAGCCCCCCACGCGCGCGGAGACGACCGTGAGCCCGTTGGCGAGGATCCGGCTGGCGACGGGGATCTCGAGGGGATCAGCCGCGGAGGAGCTGGCGCGCAATGACCATCCGCTGGATCTCCGAGGTGCCTTCGCCGATCGTGCAGAGCTTCACGTCGCGGTAGAACTTCTCGGCCTTGAAGTCCTTCGTGAAGCCGTACCCGCCATGGATCTGCACGGCCAGGTTCGCCACCCGCACCGACACTTCGCTGGCGTAGAGCTTGGCCATCGAGGATTCCTTCGTGGAGTTGAGGTGGTTGTCCTTCATCCAGCCCGCGCGCATCGTCAGGAGCCGCGCCGCCTCGATCTCCGTGGCCATGTCGGCCAGGTAGTTCTGGATGGACTGGAACTCCGAGATCGCCTTCCCGAACTGCTTGCGCTGCTTGGAATACTCCAGCGCGCACTCGAAGGCGCCCTGCGCCATGCCGAGCGCCAGCGCCGCGATCGAGATGCGCCCGCCGTCGAGCACCTTCATCGACTGCACGAAGCCATGACCCAGCTCGCCGATCAGGTTCTCCTTCGGGATGCGGCAGTCTTCCATCACCAGCGTGGCCGTGTCCGATGCGCGCAGCCCGAGCTTGTTCTCCTTCTTGCCGGAGTGGATCCCCTTCTGGTGCAGGTCGATGACGAACGCCGAGATCCCGTGCTTGCCGGCGTTCTTGTCGGTGACGGCCATCAGCACCGCCACGTCGCCGACCGACCCGTGCGTGATGAAGTTCTTCGAGCCGTTCAGGACCCAGCTGTCGCCGTCCAGCACGGCGGTGGATTTCGTCCCCGCGCTGTCGCTGCCGGCCTCCGATTCCGTGAGGCCCCACGCGCCGAGGAGCTTGCCCTGCGCCAGCGGGGTCACCCACTGCCGCTTTTGCGCCTCGTCGGCGAAGAGGAGGAGATGGTTCGTGCAGAGGCTGTTGTGCGCGGCGACGGAGATGCCGATGGAGCCATCCACCCGCGACAGCTCCTCGACGATGTTGATGTAGTCGATGTAGCTGAGCCCCGCGCCGCCGTAAGCCTCGGGGACGAGCACGCCGAGCAGCCCCAGGTCGCCCAGCTTGGCGGCGATCTCGCGCGGGTAGACCTGCGCTTCGTCCCACTCCATGACGTAGGGGCCGATCTCGGACTCCGCGAATTCGCGCACCATCTTCTTCACGGCGAGCTGCTCGTCGGTGAGCGTGAAGGAGAACCCGGCCTGCGGCTCGATCACGCCGGCGGCCGCCTGCGCGGAAGTGCTATCGAGAACGGTGCTCATGGAAGACTCTCCTTGTCGGTGGGATCCGCCGCGGCGGTTGCCGCGGGGCCGCCACATCTTATCGCGAGGGCGCAATCCCCGGGTCGGTCGCGCTCCCCATCACCGAGCCTGGATAGTAATGGGCCAGGATGTCGCGATAGGTGCGGCCGGCGAGGGCCATGCCGAACGCTCCGTTCTGGCACATCCCGATACCGTGTCCCCAGCCCCGCCCGAAGAACGTGAAGACGGGTTCGCCCACCTCGTCCTTCCCTGAGGTGACGTTGAAGAGCAGCTCCGGGATGGCCAGCGAGAAGCGGATCTCGAGCCCGTTGAGCAGCTGCGAGCCGCGATCGGTCGTCACCCGCACGGCCTTGGCGCGCCCGGACGCACCCCGAGAGAGGACCTCGATGCGGGTGACGCGCGTGCCCGGGCGCGTGGCGTCCCTCTCGCGCAGCTTGGCGGCCAGCTCGGTGCCGGTGAATCTCCGGATCCAGTGGACCCACGTCGACTCGCGCTCGAACAGGCTCGAGGCCGAAGGCGAAACCGCGGTCACCGCGGCGACGCTGCCATTGCGCACGAAGAGGCGGACGCGGTCGCCGGGATGCAGCACGAGCTCGCGTACAGGGGAGAACGCGTCGGGGCCGCCCCGGAAGAGCACGCGATGGGACGCCAGCGCATACGTCGTGCGGCCCTTCGCGTGCTTCAGCGTGAGACCAGCTGGATCGAACGAGATGAAACGCCCTTCCGCCTCCTCGAAGCCGGAGAGCCGCGTGAGCAGCGTGGCCCAGAGCCCCGCCACCTCTTCGTCGCGCAGCGGACGATCGACCGGCAGACGAGCCCCGGCGCCGACCTGAAATCGAAGGAGCACGGCCAGCGAAGCCCGTGCCTTCGCGGGCCACGCTGCGGGCGCGGCCTCCAATTCGGACGGCTCCACCAGCAGCATGGGATTTCCGAAGCCCGCATCCTCCACCAGCTCCGTGTAGACCGCCGAAGGAGCCAGGCTCTTCGCGGCCGAGCCCGCTTCCGGGAGTCCGAGCCGCTGCCTCAGTGCGTTGCGCGCGTCGCGCACTTCGTCCTTGCCGCGGCCGGTGTGGCCGAGAGCCGTGAGCAGCGCGCGCCCACGCACCGCGAGCAAGGATCGCTCGCCGGCCGGGAGCTCGATGGGCGACGTGAGCGTCCGACCGGTCTCGCCCCAGCACATGACGGAGGCCAGGTAAGGCGTGTCCTGCGAGAGATAGGACGGGAACACGTCGCCCACGTTCTCCGTCCGGCCGCCGCACGTGGAGGTGAAGAGCGTGTCGGCCACGCGTCCGCGAAACGTCAGCACCTCGCCGGCGGTCTCCTCCACGGCGGTGTTCGTGAGGGGCTGCTCTACCACGGTGCCGCCATAGACCTGGCAGCGCGGGGTCGCGCAGAGGTCGTATCCCTCGGCGCCGAACTCCCCGCGGCGCCGCAGCGCATACGAGCGCGCGGCCACCGTCTGCGCCTTCAGGGCCTCGAGCTCGTCGAAGACCTTGGGGCCCATCTCGCCCGGGACGACTCCCTTGAGATAGTCCTCGAGCCCCACGCGATTGATGGCGTGCAGGGTGCCCCGGCCGGTGGCGCGCACGATGAAGTGCCCGCGATAGGAGCTGTCGCCGAAGGGCACGGGCGACCCGTCGCTGCTCGCGATTTCCAGGGGCGAGGCGAGCTCGAGCGTTCCCTCCGCGCTCGTGAGGAGCACGGTCGGCGAGGGAGCGGACCCGAGCGCCGCGCCCACGAGGAACGCATCCGGTACCGCCTCGCGGCGCACGCGCGCCAGGAGAGCGTCCGCATCTTTCCGCTCGGCCGGGAGTCCGATCCGGAGCGCGAAACGCCCCGCCGACTCGGCGACGCTCGACTCGATCGGCAGCACGGCCGAGATGCGCAGCCGTTCGGCCTGGGCCTTGTCGAGTGTCGTGAAGACGCCGGCCTGCACGACGAAGAGAGGCACGGAGCCCGCGGGACGCGAGGCGAACGAGAGCGGCCCCCGGCGGCGCTGGAACGTTCCCGATGCCTTCACGATCCACTCTCCCGCACCCAGAGCCGCGGACGGGCGATCGGTCGCGAGCGAGACGTCGAGCCTCGGTTCCGGCACGTCCGAGAACGGGACCACGGGAAGCGAAACAGCCGGGACGGACGGGCGAACGGACTCGACCACCGGCGGCGGCACGGCGGGCGTGGGGGTGGCACTCGGAGGAGCTCCCGGAGCCGTCTGAGCAGCCCCGGGCTTCGGCGTCGACGCGCAGCGTCCCAGCGCCCCGAGCAGGAACACGGCCGTGAACGAGATCAGGAGTGTCTGCTTCACGTCAGCGCCTCCTTCAGAAAGGCCCCGAGCCGCCTCGTTCCTTCCGTCAGGTTCGACTCGCTCTCCTTCGCGAAGGTCATGCGCAGGAAGCGGCGTCCGTCCCCCTCGACCACGAACGAGGCTCCCGGCACGTACGCCGTCCTCGTGCGTTCGACACAGGCGGGGAGCAGCGCGCCGGCATCGGCGCCCTGCGGCAGCTCGACCCACGTGAAGAGGCCGCCGGCCGGATCGGTGAACGTGCACGAGGCGGGAAAGTGCTCGCGCATGGCGGCGAGAAGCACGTCTTTGCGGCCGCGGTAGAAGCCCCTCAGCCCGTGCAGGTGCGTGTCGTAGTCGTTTGCACCCAGGTACGCATCGATGAGCGCCGCGTCGAAGGTGGACGAGCAGAGGTCGGCTGCCTGCTTGGCGAGCTCCACACGCTGCACCAGCGGCGCCGGCCCGTGCAGCCAGCCGGTGCGCAGGCCGGCGGCGAGCGTCTTCGAGAAAGAGCCGAAGTACACGGTGCGCTCGGGAATGCGCACCGCGAGGGGCGTCGCATCGAAGGAGCCTTCGGCCCCGAACGAGACCTCGCCGTACGGATCGTCCTCGAGCAGCAGGAGGTCGAGCCGCTCGATCGTCGCGGCGAGCGCATCCTTGGCGGCGCTCGTCATCGAGAGTCCGGAAGGATTCTGGAAGTTTGGGATCGCGTAGAGCGCCTTCACGCGGGCCCCTTCAGAGCGCAGAGACGAGACCGTCGCCTCGAGATGAGCGAGGTCGAGACCCGCCTCCGTCCGGAAGACACCGACCGGGCGCACGCGCCGCGCGGCCAGCGTCACGAGCGCGCCGACGTACGTCGGCACCTCCACCAGCACCACGTCGCCAGGATCCAGCAGCACGCGCGCGACGAGATCGAGCCCCTGCTGCGAG
>JBDSFL010000062.1:0-3042 GCA_039919545.1 Thermoanaerobaculia bacterium
TGAAGACGGCCGCCAATCGTCCATCCGGCGCTCCCGCCAAGGCTGCTGCCCCCAAGGCCAAGTCCGTCAAGGCCGTCAAGGCTCCGAAGCCCGCCCCCAAGAAGGCCGCTCCGGTCGCCCCCAAGGCCAAGGCCGCGCCGAAGGCTCCCAAGGCCGCCGCCGCCAAGCCCGCGGCTCCGAAAGCCAGCAAAGGTAAGACAAGCAAATGAGCGCCACCACGAAATCTGACGCCGCTCCCCAGATCGCCGCGCCGGCCGCCTCGGACGTCGCAGCCGCCGCCGGCCTGCGCACGCGCCGCACCCGCAAGACCGGAATCGTCGTCTCCGCCAAGATGGAGAAGACGGTCACGGTCGAGGTCACCCGCACGATCAAGAACGAGCGCTACGGACGGTTCATGAAGCGCTCCGCGAAGTTCCTGGCTGACGACCGTGTGCTCGGCTGCAAGCCGGGCGACGTGGTCGAGATCGAGGAGACCCGGCCGCTGTCGGCGCGCAAGCGCTGGCGCGTGATCTCGATCATCACCAAGACCCAGCGGGTAGGCTGAGAGGGGGCCGCCGATGATCCAGATGGGGTCGATCCTCGAGGTCGCAGACAACTCGGGAGCCCGGAAACTCTTCTGCATCCGCCTGAAGGGCGGTTCCGTGGGTGCCTACGGCCGCATCGGCGACGTGATCACCTGTTCCGTGAAGGAGTCGAATCCCGACGCGCCCGAGCCCGTGAAGAAGGGCAAGGTCGTGAAGGCGGTCATCGTGCGCACGGTGCGTGAGCATCGCCGCCGCGACGGCAGCTACATCCGCTTCGACAACAACGCGGCCGTTCTCATCAACGACGCCAAAGAGCCCATCGGCACGCGCGTCTTCGGACCCGTGGCCCGCGAGCTGCGCGAGAAGAAGTTCATGAAGATCATCTCGCTCGCGCCGGAAGTCATCTAGGAAGCCCATGAAGAAGAAACAAGTCGTCTATTCCGGGAAGATCAAGCTGCGCCGCGGTGACGAAGTCATCGTGCGCGCCGGCAAGGACCGCGGAGCCGAGGGCAAGGTGCTCCGCGTGCTGCCGGCCAAGGGACGCATCGTCGTGGAGGGCGTGAACATGATCAAGCGCGCCACGCGGGCCAACCCCCAGAAGAACATCAAGGGCGGAATCGTCGAGCGGGAAGCCCCGATCGCGATCTCCAACGTCCTCCTGAAGGACCCGGAAGGCGGGAAAGCCAGCCGCACCGGAGTCCGCGTCGAAGCGGGCGAGCGCGTTCGCTACGCCAAGAAGAGCGGAGCCACGGTCTCGACCGTCTCTGCGAAGGCTGGAGCATGAGCATGACCGCCCGTCTCAACGACAAGTACAAGAAGGAAGTCGTCCCGGTCCTCAAGAAGGAATTCGGGATCGAGAATCCGATGGCGATCCCTCGCGTCGAGAAGGTCGTCCTCAACATGGGCATCGGCGAGGCCATCTCGAACGCCAAGCTCGTCGACACCGCGGCCGAGGAGCTCACGAAGATCGCCGGCCAGCGCGCCGTCGTGACTCGCGCCAAGAAGTCCATCGCCACGTTCAAGCTTCGCGAAGGCATGCCCATCGGCTGCCGCGTGACGCTGCGCGGCGAGCGGATGTACGAGTTCCTCGACCGGCTGCTGAACATCGCGCTGCCCCGCGTGCGCGACTTCCGCGGCGTCCCCACGCGGGCCTTCGACGGACGCGGAAACTACACCCTCGGCATCAAGGATCACCTGATCTTCCCCGAGATCGACCCCACCAAGATCGATAAGTCCAAGGGGCTGAACGTGACGATCGTCACGAACGCCGGCTCCGACGACAGGGCGCGAGTTCTCCTGAAGGAACTCGGCATGCCCTTCGGCCGATAACCGACGTCAAAGAGACAGAGGAACAGAGTACATGGCCCGTCGCGCCGCAATCATCAAAGCCAACTCGAAGTTGAAATTCGCCGTCCGGAAGCGGAACCGCTGCAAGATCTGCGGCCGCTCGAGGGCGTTCCTGCGCAAGTTCGGCCTCTGCCGCATCTGCTTCCGCAACCTGGCTCTCGGGGGTTACATCCCGGGCATCCAGAAGGCGTCCTGGTAGGAGGCTGACGTGAACGTCACCGATCCCGTCGCCGACCTGCTCGCCCGCGTCCGGAATGCCCTGGCGGCCCGCCACGAGAAAACCGACGTCCCGTCGTCGCGCTTCAAGGTGGAGATCGCCCGGATCCTCAAGGACGAGGGATACATCAAGAACTTCAAGGTGCTCGACGATCGCGGCGTCGGCCTGCTCCGGCTGTACCTCAAGTACGACGAGAGCGGCAACCCCGTGATCCACGGCATCACACGGGCATCCAAGCCCGGCCGCCGGCTCTATGCCGGCAAGGACGAGCTCCCGGAACCGCTCGGCGGTCTCGGGGTCGCCATCGTCTCCACCTCGCAGGGTCTTCTCGCGGGCCACGACGCCAAGAAGCGCGGCGTGGGCGGCGAAGTCGTCTGCACGGTCTGGTAAGGGAGTAGAGGATGTCTCGAGTCGGAAAAAAACCGATCACGATTCCGAAGGGAGTCGAGATCCACGTGGACGGCAGCGCCGTGCGCTTCAAGGGCCCGAAGGGTTCCATGGAAGCGCCGATCCTGGCCGGGATGAAGGTCTCGACCAAGGACGGAAAGCTGGAAGTCGTCCGCCAGGGTGAAGAGAAGCGGGACAAGGCCATTCACGGCCTCAACCGCGCGCTGCTCCAGAACGCCGTCACGGGCGTGACCGATGGCTTCAAGCGTGAGATCGATCTCGTCGGGATCGGCTTCAAGGGCGAAGTGAAGGGCCGCGAGGTCGTCTTCACCGTCGGCTTCTCGCACACAGTCCGGTTCCCGATGCCGGAAGGCGTGCTGGTCACCGTGACCCCGGACGTCAAGGCCAAGGACGTGACCCACGTCGTGGTCACGGGCGTCGACAAGCAGAAGGTCGGCCAGACGGCCACCGAGATCCGCGGGATCCGCCCGCCGGATCCGTACAAGCTCAAGGGTTTCCGTTTCGTCGGCGAGGTTCTGAAGAAGAAGGCCGGCAAGGCGACGGGTA
>JBDSFL010000072.1:0-3605 GCA_039919545.1 Thermoanaerobaculia bacterium
CGCGTCGCGCTCCAGCGATTCGAGTCGGTGGACGCGTCCGATATCTGGATCGCCGACCTCGAGCGCGGCGTGGCCACCCGCTTCACCGACGAGCTGGGCACCAATGAGGCGCCACTCTGGTCCCCGGACGGAACCCGCATCGCGTACGGGTGGAGCAACAACTCGGCGCAGGTGCTGAAGATCAAGTCGCTCGTCGGGGACACCGTGGCGACGTTTCTAGAATCTGACCCACTCTTCAAACGGGACCATCGCTGGTCGCCGGACGGTCAGAACATCATCTACTCGCGACTGGATCCCTCGACGCAGTGGGACATCTGGGTGCTCCCGCTGGGTGGCGATCGCAAGCCCTTTCCGTACTTGCGGACGCGCTTCAGCGAGTCAAATGCCGAGGTCTCGCCCGACGGGCGCTGGCTCCTGTATCAGTCCGACGAGTCGGGCCAAATCGAGGTCTACGTTCAGTCATTTCCCGTTGCAGGTGGAAAATACCAGGTCACGAATGGGGGCGGCACGTACCCCACGTGGAGCCGGGACGGAAGGCAGATCTACTACGGGCTGAACTCCGACCCGACCCACGCGTTCGAAGCCGACGTCCAGGTCGGCGGCGAATTCCGCCTCGGTCCCCCGCGCGTGGCTATCACGCCCCCCAAGGATGCCCGAGGGCTCATGCTCGCCCACACCGGCAAGCGGTTCCTCGCTCTGCTCCCGGCGGGCAACGACCCGGTGCCCTCGATCACCGTGGTGCTCGACGGGCTACCGAAGGCGGCGGGACGCTAGTAGGCAGACTTCGACGTACTGGTCCCCCGGCCGGAACACGACGCCCCTGTTCGCGCTACCGCAACCCGGTGATCCGATACAGATCCGAGAGCTCGCGGCTCGTTGTATAGAAAAGGTTCCGGCCGTCGGGCGTGATCTGAAGAGTCAAAAACGAGCGAATGCCAGCCGAGTCGGCGGGCGCGATCGTTTTCCAAAGCTGGCGCGCGCCGGTGAATGGGTCGACGCGGAAGACTCTGCCCCCGCGGGCCACGAACAGTGTTTGCCCGTCGGCACTCCAGCGTATGGCGTATTCTTCCCCGCCATTTATCCCCGGAACCTCCCGCGCCGCTCCCCCGTTTACGGGATACAGCGAGATCTTTCCACTTTCGTGTCGCGCGACCACGTACTTCCCATCCGGGGACACCGCGGCGCCCGGATTGAACAGGCTCGTGCCCGGTGGTGTGAGCGGACGTGGCGGTCCACCTTCGAGGTCCTGTAAGTAACAGCGTGAAGGCTGCCCTTTCTCGGTCCCGGAGCAGACGATCCGCCTGCCGTCGGGGAACCATGCGGCCCAGTCATAGGTCGCGATCGGGCCGCGCTCGAGGGCGCGCGGCGCGCCCGGCCCTGTGGGCTGCATCGTGAGTGGCGGCTTGCGGTCGACCGGAAGCGAGAGCACCCATTTCCCGTCCGCCGATAGCGACGTTCCCAGCCCTTCAAACAAACGAACCGCGTGGGAGCCGTCTGTCTTCTGCAGGTAGGCCGTATACTCGGACTCGGCGGTCTCGCCCTGGTCCGCCAAGAGCAAGGTGGTTCCGTCATTCGAGAGGTCGACGACTGACATCAGATCTGACAAGGAATAATCGCGCTCCCGGACTTCGCCAGCCACCACTCCGTGAATCTCTTGTCGGACATCAGACCGTGTCGACAACACGTCGCCATCGGACGCGATGTCATGGAGGGTCAGTCCTCCGGTGGTCCGATAGACCACCCGCTCGATTCCGGTCAGCGACACGGCACGGACGGCGGTCGCCTCGCCCACTCCCGCGCTCGAATACCAGATCTCGTCACCCCGCGGCGTCCACGCGACCCCCCGGATCCTCGAGAACCATGGAGAAAGGGTTCGTTTCTTCCCGTCCCGTCCGACCGCCGCGATCGAGCCTCCGGTATCGCCCGGGAGGGAGTGATCAATGAACGCGACGCGCGATCCGTCGGGGGAGACACGAGGCTCCGAGATCCAGGTCGGGGATTCGTAGAGCATCGTGCCGACGGGGTACTCCACTCGCCAGTTCAGCGCTAGCACTGCCTCCGTCCGATATTCATGCGACGTCAACGTCACCGCCAAGTGCTCGCCATCCGGAGCCCAGTCGGCTTCACCGACGTGTTCCACCATCTCGCGCGGTGCGCCGCCGGCGAGCGGGACGCGGGCGAGCGTCCCGCTCGGGAGACGGATCGCCAGCTCGCCCGAGCGGGAGACCGCGAGCAACTCGGAGCCCGGAAGGCCGAGCGAGCGCGACTCGCGCTGCCCGCGTTCGATCACGAAGAGTTCGAGCGGGCCTCCCTGCCACGCGGCGCTGTAGACCACCGAGTGCATGCCGGGAACGAATCGCGCCGCCGATACGAAACCGCGGCGAAACGTGAGTCGCTGGAGATCGAGCAGCGGCGCGCGCGCCAGCCGGGTGTGAGCCAGCACCCCGATCCCCACACCCGCGATCAGCAGCGCCGCGGCCCCGAGCGTGCGGGACCATGTCAGCCTGCGGGCGCCGCGCGCGGCCACGCTGGGCGCGTTCAGTACCCCCGCGCTGCCGGACAGCGCGGTCAGCGCGAACGTGGCGTCAAGCGCCGACTGAAAACGATGCGCCGGGTCCTTATCGAGACAGTGCCCGACGATCTCGCCAAGCGCGGAAGGCAGATCGGGACGAAGCTCGGCGAGCGGCTGCGGCTCCTGGTTCAGGATGGCGTATATCATTGCCACGGGCGTATCGCCCGCGAAAGCACGCTTTCCGGAGAGCATCTCGTAGAGGATGCAGCCGTAAGTGAAGAGGTCGGCGCGGGCATCCACCCGTTCGCCGCGAACCTGCTCGGGCGCCATGTACCCCGCGGAGCCCATGACGGTGCCGGTCTCGGTGAGGCTCATGCTTCGCGTGTCACCGGCGTCCGGAGTTTCACTCTCCGGCTCAATCAATCGGGCGAGACCGAAGTCGAGGATCTTGACGTGTCCCTCGCGCGTCACGAAGACGTTGTCCGGCTTCAGGTCGCGATGAATGATGCCATGCGCGTGGGCGGCGGCGAGCCCCGCGCCGATTTGCAGCGCGTAGTCCATCGCCTTCTTCAACGGCAGCGCTCCCGCCGCCAGGCGGCGGCCGAGCGTCTCTCCCTCGAGCAACTCCGAGACCATGTACGGGGCGCCGTCCTGCGTGCCGACGTCGTAGATGGCGAGAATGTTCGGATGGTGCAGTCCGCCGGCGGCGCGGACCTCGCGCTCGAAGCGACGAAGGTGTTCGGGATCGGGCACGGCTGCGGCGGGGAGAACCTTGATGGCGACATCGCGGCCCAGGCGCGCATCCCGTGCGCGATAGACCTCGCCCATGCCGCCAGCGCCGAGGGGAGTGATGATCTCGTAGGGGCCGAGATGCGTGCCGGGGGAAAGCCTCACGGCGGGGGCGCAGGAATGTGTTCGGCCATCGGATTCTATCCTCGGGACGCAACGGCGCATCGGATGCCGCCAACTGAGGAACTTCAATCCGCTCCACTCCGCGAAAGCAGCGAAATAGGAACTCGTATGGGAACGAGGGCAGCCTACACGGGGCGCTGGCCCCGAACAACGCCATTGGTATCGGGACTGCCGCAGGGCC
>JBDSFL010000176.1:0-10515 GCA_039919545.1 Thermoanaerobaculia bacterium
CGGCTACCTCGCGCTCTGGCTGGGCTGTCGCAGCCGGGCCGCGCTCGCGGTGGGCCTTCGCCTCGAGACCCGGCTGCCCGAACCCTTGAAGGAACGCACGATCCCATTCGGAGCCATCCTGCTGCTCGTCGTCCTCGGGATGACCGCCAGCTACGGAGCCTTTCGTTCCGGCATCATCGGCTTCGCCCTTCCGCGCGCGCCGCGCGCCTTCGACGCGGCGATTTCCTACGCCGGCATCCTGATCTCGCTCGGTCACTTCCTCTTCTGGTTCCGCTGGTTCGATCCGCGGCAGAAGCGGCTCTCGCGATGGACGCTGGCGCTCCCCGTTCTCATCGTCGTGCTCTCGATGGTGGTGTGGGGGAACCGGGGCATCCTCCTGTCGTGCTACCTGGTGGCCGCGTTCGCTTTTCGCGCCGCGCGTGGGCGCCTGTCGCTGGCGCAGAACACGGCGATCGTGGCGCTGGCGTTCGGTGCGCTCTTCGTCGGGATGGTGTACGGGTCGATGTTTCGCCGCCTCAAGGGGGGCGAGACCGGTTCACATGAGGCGCTCCCCCCCGGCTCGATCCTGCCGGCGCCCACGCCGGTGCCTTCCACTCCGGCCGCTCCGGCCGTGGTCCCGACGCCATCGCTGGCCCCCGCACCGCCCACCACGAGCTCCCCGACCAGCGTCACGCCGCCCGCGAGCCCGTCGCTCGAGCGGCAGTTCGCGACCTCGGCTCAGACGGCCGGGGCGCTCGTGAGCCATCCGCGTTCGGCCGGATTCTCGCGGATCTTCGCCGGCGTCGGGCAGCGCCTCAATCTCCTCAGCGACGTTTCTGTCACCGTCGCGCGCTATCCCGAGCTGCGCGCGTCCGAAGCCGCGTTCGGAATCACCGACCTCTGGACGATGACGTGGACGGGCTTCGTCCCGCGCGCGTTCTGGCCAGGGAAGCCGCGCGTGAGCGACGCCCGGGCCTACGCCGAGCTCTACTTCGGCTGGGGCGGGAACTCGTACGCCACGAGTCCGCCCGCGGATCTCCTCCGCAACGGCGGTCCCCTCGTCCTGCCGCTGGGCATGGCGCTGCTCGGGTTCGTCCTCGGCGTCCTCACCTTTTCGTTGGGAAGCGGCCCGGCGGGAGCCGTCGGCGAGCGGGCAGCGCTCTCGGCGCTCCTGCTCCTGAGCGTCAACCTCGAGGGCTCGTACGGACTGCTCCTGCCCACGCTGCTGCGGACCGGTCTCGTGGTTCTCGCGGGCCTCGCGATCGTGCGGCTGTGGAGTTTTCTTGCAGCTCCGCGTCGCTGACCCGGTCGGCGCGGCGCCGGAAAAGCCGGACGCGCCCACGCGTGACGAAGGGCTCGGATTCGTACCACCGCGCCAGCAGCGCCTCGACGCGTGAGTCCCTTCGCCAGAGCAGGATCGTGGCGATCTTCTCGTGGTTCGCCGACAGGCACGCCTCGAGCTTCGAGAAACGCGCCTCCGCGTCGGCGCTCGCCTCTTCCTGATCGAAGACGCTGACGCTCGTGAACGCCAGGATGAACGCGCGATCCTCCGGCCGCGCTGCGACGACAGGAAACAGGTCGTAGCCGAGCTCGTAGTTGTCCCAGACGATCGTGCGGCGGCCGATCGCCAGGAAATTGCTCATCTGCGCCGCCGGGTTGGAATGAAAACGGCGGCCGTCCTCGAGGACGATGACCGAGGCGAGCGACGGCTCCTTCCCGACGATGTCGCCGACGGCCAGCACCTCGCGCGCATCAACGCTCGAGCGCAGCGCGTACTCCCAGCAGGCCGCTCCCTGGAAGACCACGATGACGGCCAGGCAGACCTGCGCGAGGCGGCTCGTGCGGGAAGAATCGCCGCCGCGAAAGAGCGGCACCAGGAACGCCATCCCGAGCAGGACCAGCCGCTCGCGCAGGAGCGTGCCGTGGCTCGTACCGAAGTCGTCCGGTCCGACGGCCGCGGCCAGCAGGCACGCGCCCGCGATCGCGGTGAGCGCCACTCCCGTGCGTGACCGCCAGGGCCGCTCGCCCGAGCCCAGCGTGCCCATGGCCAGCGCCGCCAGGGCCGCCAGCAGCCAGAGCAGCGGTGTGAAGGCGACGAACCAGGCCGAAGGGGCGGCCACGAACGGGAAACAGCGTCGGCTGATCAGGATGAACGGATCGGCCGTGCGGATGTGAAAGAGCCAGCTCCCGAACGAGAGCGGTTCGGCGAGCCGCCGCCAGACCGGGAAGAGGCGCTCGCCCGCGTGGGACGGCGCCATCTGATAGAGCGCGGCGCAGAGACCAGCCGGGGCGAGGCCGACGAGCGCCCCGAGCGAGGCGCGTCGCCGCTCGGGCGGCGGCTCCGCGGCCGCCAGCAGGACGAGGGCAGCCGCCAGCACCGCGAAGGCGACGAGGTGACTGAGGTAGACGAGCAGCACGACGAGCGAGAGCAGCAGGACGCGCCGCGCGGTCAGCGCTCCGCGCCATTTGTGAAAGAGGCCGATGGCGACCGCGACTCCGATGACGCCGATCAGGAAGTTGCTGAGCCCGCAGAGCCAGAGCCAGTTGTAAGAGACGGCCGCGCCGACCAAGAGGCTGGTCTTCATCCCTTCGCGGCCCACGGTGGCCCGCCGCAGGAAACCGAAGGCCGCGATGAGGCCCGCCGACGTGAGGGTCGCGAGAACCTTCGTCGCCGTGAGCGGCGAGACGAACGTGAGGAGCAGGGCCAGAAGCCAGTGGCCGCTGGAATTCGGCAGCGCGAATGAGTTGAGCACGAGGCGCTGCGCGACCGCAGGATCGTGCGTCAGCAAACCGAGCATGTAAGACGCGCTCTGGACGTGCGCGGGTCCGTCCTGCGGGACGAAGGCGTCGACCGCCCAGATGGGCGCGCAAACGAACGCGATCAGGAGCGAGAAGAAGACGACGGAGCCGAATTGCGATGCGGGAAGAAGCGTCCCGGAACGAGCCTCGTCGCGTGCTTCCACGCATGCAAGAATCGCACGACGTGCCCAGTCCTTCGCCATCGCCATCGCCATCGGTATCGATGCGCCGTCCGGAGATCCTGGTCCTCGGTGGAACCGGGATGCTCGGGCATCGCGTGGCCCTCGAGCTCGCGCGAGCGGGCGCGCCCGTCCTGGCGGCGGTTCGCGGTGCCGGGCACGGACCCGGCTCCGCGCTCGAAGCGCTGCTGCCGCCCGGTTCCGTGTCCTGGGGATTCGACGCGCGCGACCTCGCCTCCGTCGAGCGTCTCCTGACCACGGCCCGTCCCCGCGTCATCGTGAACTGCGCCGGCGTGGTGAAACAGCGCGCGGAAGGGGCCGATGCGGAGGCGTGCATCGCCGTCAACGCGCTCTTCCCGCACACCCTCGCGCGCCTGGCGAGCGCCTTCGGCGGGCGCGTCCTCCACGTGAGCACCGACTGCGTCTTCTCCGGCGAGAGGGGCGGCTACCGCGAGGACGACCCGTGCGACGCGCGTGACCTCTACGGCCGTTCCAAGGCGCTGGGCGAGCTCCGGGACGGAGACGTCGTGACGGTGCGCACGTCCCTCGTCGGCCGCCAGCTTTCCGGCACGGCTTCGCTCCTCGAATGGTTTCTCGCGCAGCCCGGCCCCGTCGTGCGCGGTTTCACGGAGGCCTTCTTCTCGGGGGTCACCACGCTCGAGCTCGCCCGGGTGCTCGCGAAGCTCTCCGGGATCTGGACCCCCTTGCGGGGGCTCTACCACGTCGCGGGCCCGAAGATCGCCAAGCGGGATCTGTTGAAACTCTTTCGCGACGCGTTCGGGCGGCCCGTCACGGTCCAGCCCGACGCCAGCGTGGTGATCGATCGGAGTCTGGACGGCGCACGCTTCGAGCAGGCGACCGGCTGGAGGGCTCCGGGCTGGCCGGCGATGGTGGACGAGCTGGCGGCGGATTCCGCTGCGGATGTTCGCGTGAGGACGGCGTGAGCCTTTTCGAAGGCAAGAGAGTCCTCGTGACGGGCGGGACGGGATCGCTCGGCAAGTGTCTCGTGACCCGGCTCCTCCGGGGCGACGAGGGGCTTCCGGCGAAGATCATCGTCTTCTCGCGCGACGAGGCCAAGCAGAACGAGATGCGCGTGGCCGCGCAGCATCGGCGGGTGGCCACCGACGAGGTCATCTTCCGGAATTTTCATCAGCGCCTGGAGTTCCGCATCGGCGACGTGCGAGACCCCGGCGCGCTCACGGGTGCGCTGCTCTCGACCGACATCGTGATCAACGCGGCGGCGCTCAAGCAGGTCCCCACGTGCGAGTACTTCCCGTACGAGGCCGTGCGAACGAACGTGGAGGGCGCCGAGAACATCGTGTCGATCCTCGAGCGGGTGACGACACCGGTTTCCGTGGTCGTGGGCGTGTCGACCGACAAGGCGTGCAAGCCCGTCAACACGATGGGGCTCACGAAGGCTCTCCAGGAGCGGATCTTCATCCAGGGAAATCTCCGTGTGCCGTCGACCCGCTTCGTCTGCGTGCGCTACGGCAATGTCCTGGCATCCCGCGGCTCGGTGATCCCGCTCTTCCTCGAGCAGATCAGAGGCGGCGGCCCGCTCACGATCACCTGCGAGGAGATGACCCGCTTCCTGCTCAGCCTCGACGACGCGGTGGACACGGTGTTCGCGGCGATCGGCCAGGCCTGCCGCGGGGAGACCTGGATCCCGCGGGTTCCCTCGGCCCGAATCGTGGATGTCGCGCGCGCCCTCGTGGGCGAGCGCGACATCCCGATCCACTTCACCGGGATCCGGCCTGGAGAGAAGCTGCACGAGATCCTCGTCAGCGAGGAAGAAGCTCCCCGCACTCGCGAGCGGGGGCGGTGGGTGGCGATCCGCGCGATGCTTCCGGAGCTCGACACGGACGACCGCGCGACCGCACCCTTCACCTCCGAGTACAGCTCCGAGACGGCGCCGATGACCCTCGCCCAGACACGCGCTCTCCTGGCGGGAAATGATCTCCTGCCGGAGCAGGCCGAAGGCGGTCGCGGAGCGCTTCTCGCGTGAGGGTCCTCACGGTCTGCGGCACGCGGCCCGAGATCATCCGGCTGAGCCGCATCATTCCGGCGCTCGACGCGCTGTGCGAGCACCGCCTCGTCCACACCGGGCAGAACAGCGATCCGGGGCTGAGCGAGCTGTTCTTCCGTGAGCTCGGTGTGCGCGCGCCCGACGACCGCCTGGAGATCGCGTCCGCGAGCTTCGCCGAGCAGCTCTCTCGCGTCGTGAGGGGCGTCGATGCCATCCTCGAGGACTTCCGCCCGGACCGGGTCGTGATCCTCGGCGACACCAACAGCGGCCTCGCGGCCATCGCCGCGGCCCGCCGCCGCATTCCGGTGCTCCATCTCGAGGCGGGAAACCGCTGCTACGACGACCGGGTGCCCGAGGAGCTGAACCGACGGCTCATCGACCATGCGAGCACGCTCCTCCTTCCCTACACGCAGCGCTCGATGGAGAACCTCGTGCGCGAGGGGATCGAGCGCGAGAGGATCTTCGTGATCGGCAACCCGATCTTCGAGGTCCTGACGCACTACGCCCCGCGCATCGACGGCTCGGACGTCCTTTCCCGCCTCTCGCTCGCGCCCGGAGAATTTCTTCTCGCGACGCTGCATCGCGCCGAGAACGTGGACGACGCCGGCCGCCTCGCCTCGCTCCTTCAGGCGCTTGCCGCCTCGGCCGAATCGCTGGGGATTCCCGTCGTCCTGACCGTGCACCCGAGGACGCGTGACCGCCTCGCCGCGCACGGCTTGATCGCGGACTCCGCCGCCCTGCGGCTCGTCGACCCGCTGGGGTTCTTCGATTTCGTTCGCCTCGAGCAGACCGCGCGGGCGGTGCTCTCCGACAGCGGCACGGTGCAGGAAGAGTGCGCGATCCTGGGCCGCCCGGCCGTGACGCTGCGCGACGTCACCGAGCGACCGGAGACTCTCGAGTGCGGAAGCAACGTGCTCGCGGGCACCTCGGTCGAAGACGTCGGCCGCGTGCTCCGAGCGGCCCTTCTGTCGTCTCGCCGCTGGGCGCCCCCTTCCGAATATCTCGTTCCGGCGGTCTCGGACACCGTGGCGAAGCTCGTGGTGGGCCGGTTGAGCGTGAGATCCCATCGATGACCGGAGCGCGAGCGAAATCGCCCGAGGCGCCGGGCCGTGCGTTCCCGGCCGGGACGAAGAGGCGCTGGGGGCTGCTGGCGCGGCGCGTCCAGCTGCTCCTCGACGTCGGCGTCCTGGCAGCGGCCTTCGCGGCTGCCTATCTCCTCCGTTTCGAATTCCTGCTCGGGCCGGTGGAGCGGCAGCTGATGCTCTGGCAGCTGCCGGCCGTCGTGCTGCTGCAGCTGCTGAGCCAGCGGGTCTGGGGAATCTACCGGTTCATCTGGCGGTACATCGGCCTCTCGGAGATCCGGGCCTTCATCGGCGCGGCGCTGACCTCGTTCGCCGTGATGATCGTCTGCCGGTTCGGACTCCCGCGTGGCGCGACGCCGGATCTGCGCGTGTCGATCTCCGTGACTCTCATCGACGTCGGGCTGGCCTTCGCCGGGACCCTCGGAATCCGAGTTCTGCGAAGAATGCTGTTCGAGTCGGGAGAGCGGGAGTCGGAAGAACGGGCGCGCGAGCACGAGAAGGGAAACCTCAAGGTGCTGCTCGTCGGCGCGGGAAAGGCGGGCGTGCTCGCGTCGCGGGAGATGCAGGGAGGGGCCATGCCCCATCTCGACGTCAAGGGCTTCGTGGACGACGACCTCGAGAAGCTCGGCTCGGTGGTCAACGGAGTGCGCGTGCTCGGGACGTCGGCCGAGATCCCCCGGCTGGCCGAGGAGCTTGCGATCGACGAGATCATCATCACCGTCGCCCGTGCCTCGCGCAGCCAGATCAGGCGGATCGTTTCGCTGTGCGAGAAGACGCCCGCGAAGGTGCGCATCATCCCGGGCTTCTACGAGATCCTCGGCGGCAAGGTCGATGTCAAGAAGATCCGGAACGTCGAGATCGAGGACCTGCTCGGTCGCGAGTCGGTGAAGCTGGACGAGCACGGACTGCACGAATTTCTGTCCGGAAAGACGGTGATGGTGACCGGAGCCGGGGGATCCATCGGGTCCGAGCTGGTGAGGCAGGTGGTGCCGTTCTCACCTCTGTGCGTGCTGCTGGTGGAACGCTCCGAGTACGCGCTCTTCCAGATCGAGCAGGAGGCGCGCCGCGCCTGGCCCACCCTGAACTTCGTGCCCGTTCTGGCCGACGTCGGGGACGCGGCGCGGATGAGGGAGGTGTTCGAAGAATATCGTCCCGAGCTCGTCATCCACGCCGCCGCGCACAAGCACGTGCCCCTGGTCGAGTCGAACCCGGGCGAGGCGGTGAAGAACAACGTCGTCGGCACCCTCACGACCGGAGAGCTGGCCGGTGAATTCGGCGCCGGGGCCTTCATCCTGATCTCGACCGACAAGGCCGTGAATCCGACCTCCGTGATGGGAGCGACGAAGCGTGCGGCCGAGCTGGTGATCCAGATGCTCGACCAGCGGTTCGACACGGCATTCCTGGCCGTGCGATTCGGGAACGTGCTCGGGTCGACCGGTTCGGTCGTGCCGACGTTTCGGGAGCAGATCGCGCGGGGCGGACCGGTGACGGTGACGCACCCCGAGATGCGCCGCTATTTCATGACGATCCCCGAGGCGGCGCAGCTCGTCCTGCAGGCGGGGTCGATGGGCGCGGGGGGCGAGATCTTCATCCTGGACATGGGGCAGCCCGTGAAGGTGGTCGACATCGCGCGCGACATGATCCACCTCTCGGGGCTCACGCCCGGCGAGGACATCGAGATCGTGTTCACGGGTCTTCGGCCGGGTGAAAAATTGTTCGAGGAGCTGGGGACGAGCGCGGACGACGTGGACCGGACGCGGCACGAGAAGGTCTTCGTCGGGAAGATCCCCCAGCTTCCCTCGGCCACCGTCATCGCCGCGGTCTCCCGGATGGCGGCCGTCGTGCGGGACGGGGACGGGAAGGCGGTTCGGGCGGAGCTGCAGAAGCTGATCCCCGAGGCCATCCTGTCGGACGAGGCACGTGCGGCGGACGGGCGGCGGCAGCGGAAGTCCTCGCGCCTGCGCGTGGTGCCCACGGGTTAGTTTTCTGGCCTGGAAGGCCCGCCTCACCCCTGCCCGAAGAGGTATCGCGTGCCGATGAGGTCGACGACGATCCAGAGGTGGAGCAGGACGCCGACGAGCAGGGTCGTCCCGAGCGCGCGGAAACCGCGCGGGCCGAAGAGCGGCAGGAGCAGAGGCGTCAGCAGCAGCGGAAACCACGGCAGCATGAAGCGCGCGAAGGGGTTGCCGGGCGCGAGATAGCGAAGAGTCAACGTCAAGAAGCCGAGGGAGGCCGCGAGTCCCGACAGGGTCAGCAGGCGGCCGAGCGTCTTCGGCCTCTCGCGAAACGACGCGATCGCCAGAACCGGCAGAACGACGAGAGCCGCCACGGCGAGCCAGCGGCCGACCGCGTAGAGACCGTCCGGGAGCGGCAGATCGTGCCAGCCGCCGACGCCCACCGAGAACTTCCAGAAGAGAACGTCCTGATCCCAGGCCAGGGCGTTGGAGAGCGCCACCTTGATCGCCTCGCTGCACAGGTCCGCGAAGGAGAGCCGGTAGGTCTCGTACGGGATCGACGTCCACGGCGTCAGCAGGAAGCCCAGAACGATCACTCCGGCCAGGGAAATCGAAACGCCCGTCGTCAGGCGCCGCTGACGATCGGGAGGGAGCCGGACCAGGCGCGAAACGCCGACGGCCAGCAGCGCGCCGAGCAGGACCGGCGCCACGGCTCCGACGATCATCCAGATGACTGACGGATCGATGTGCGCCGGTCGCTCGCGGGGCAGCCGCGTGTGGAGGTCACTCTCGATCCGGGCCAGCCGGGCCACGCAGGCGAGCGAGCAGGCCGCGAGACTGGTGGCCCGCCACAGGCGTCGCGGCACGGACGAGAGATTCTTCGTCGCGTGGCAGACGGCACCGATGGCGACCACCGCGGTGGCGATGGGAGCGAGGAGCACGAAGTCTGCCCAGACCGGGACTCCTAGCCAGCTTCCCAGGATGAGGAGACCTGCTGCGGTGCCGCGTTCCCGGCTGCTTTCCGAAAGGAGCATGACGAGGGCGCACGCGGCCAGCAGGCTCCCGAGTCCGATCGCCGTCGCGTAGTTCGAGATGCTCGAGGCCGTGAACGCCATGTACGGAACGAGCCAGACGAGGCCGTAGCAGAGGGCGACCACGGCATCCAGCCGGGCGCGTCGGAGCAGAAGCGCGCCGGCGCAGAAGAGCAGCAGCCCCGAGAGAGCGGAGAGCACCCGGTAGGCGCTGATGCGATCGAGGACACCGAGGGGCCTCAAGACACGGCCCGCGACCGAGAAGGCTCCGAAGTAGAAGGCAGCCCGCATGTCGACTCCCTGAACCAGGGAGGCCGGGGCGGGCGTCCCGCCCTCCTTCGCCTCCGCGGAGAGCGTTCTGTGAAAGTCGCGCGCGAGCGTCTCTCTCGCCGCCCGGGTATCGATGGGGAGCGGCTCTTCGCGCTGGAATTGCACCCGGTCCTGATCGAGAAGGGATGCGGCGATCGAGTAGGAACGCGGATACGGATCACCCGCGAGCACGGGCATGCCGCGGAAGACGAGCGCCTCGATGGTGGCCCCGTGACTCGTCTCGTCGGCGCCCTGGAGCGGAGGCAGAAGCACGGCATGCATGAGGACGACGGACGAGATCAAGCAGCAGACGGCCGCGACGCCATGGTTCCTGCTGTCGTTGCCGTCGCCGCCCAGAAGCAGCCAGCCGCCCAGCAGGAGAGCCAGCGCAGCGAGACTCGCGAGCTCGAGGACCCAGCTGATCGAGATGAAGAAAAAGAACCGGGCGAGCGTCTCGGTCGCCGCGACCGGAGACGGAACGGTGACGCGATAACGCGGCGCCGTCGTCAGGGCGGATCCCTCGGGCTGCTGTCGGCGAAAGACGTGGATGCCGGAGAAGTCCGCGCTGGAGAAGGCCGAGCCCGAGAGTCTGTTCAGCTCGGCGAAACCGAACGGCCCTGGAAGGATGCCGACGACCTGCGCATGCAGGAGCTGGCCGCCCGCTGGCAGGGCGCCCAGGTCGATCCACTCACGATCGGCCACGACGCGCAGCCGCGCCCGGCCGCGAACTAAGTCCAGCAACGCGCTCCGTCGCGAGGGTGAGGGGGAACCCACGCGGACGATGAGGATCCGCGTGCGGCCTCGCGAGGCGAGCTGGACGCTCAGGCGGCGCTCGAGCGGTTCCGCGGCCGTCTCCGCCTTCGCTTGCTCGAAGATCAGGTCGTAGATGCTGCAGAAATTCGGTGTCTCGTGCACGAGGTCGACCGTGCGGACACCCGAGGAGACGCGCGGGTTCGGAAGATTCTGAGCGACGGTCGAGCGAGCGTTCCAGCCGTTCCAGACGAGGTGCCCGAAGGAGAGCAGGATGACGGCCAGCGGCACGAACGGCGACCGGAGCGACACGTGGACGGGAGTGTAAGGTCAAACCGGGCGGCGTCGTCACGCGCAATGCGATGGCGGCGGCGTCGCGCGGCGCTCGTGGTCGCCTTCACGCTC
>JBDSFL010000211.1:0-11330 GCA_039919545.1 Thermoanaerobaculia bacterium
CGGGAGCGCGCCCAGCGGCCGGCGGGTGCCCGGGCAGGACCCCCAGACACCCATGACCACTCTCGAGCAGCGGAGATTCCGGGGCGCGACTTCCATCACATCCCCCTCACCCTCCAGTCGGAGGGATTCATTCACCCACGCCCCAATGTCGTATTCCATCCGCTTCTTCATCCCCGTTCCAGGCAAGGACGCACGATCCGGGCTCGCCCGGTTCCTCATGGCCATCCAGGAGATCGCCGTCAAACGGTACGCCGGCGACATGCATGTCGGCCCGATGGTCGAGCGACACCTGAAGCGGCACCCGGACAAACCGTTCCCGTGCGTTCCGGTCACGCTCTCCTTCGACGACACCGTGGATCCTCGCCCCGTGACGAAGGCGCTCGACGCGCTCTACGACCACGCCGAGTCCGTCGCCTTCCCGAACAGCGAATCGACGTGACGGCCGTGACCCCGGACCTCTCGCAGCTGCTCAGGTTGTGCTCGACCTCGCCGGCCCACTGGCCCGCGCGAACGCCTCCGGTCGCACCGTCGTGTCGCGAGTGCGCGCCCGACGTCCGATCGGGGAACCGCGGGACCGCGGACCATGGCCGGCGAGGCACGAGGCAAGGTCTCCCGGACGTCCCATCTGTCCGAGCACGGGCAGTCGCGTCCTAAGGTCGCGGATCCCTCCGACCGTGCTCCCCCACCCCGACCCGCGCTCGGTAGCCACGCTGACCGAGCGAGATCACTCCGCGCTCAAGTTCATCGGCGAGACGCTCGAGGCCGCGCAGTACCAGGTCGCGACGGCGGTGTTCCCGCACGTCTCCGAAGTCGTGGTCTCGCGCCGCGTCCGGAGGCTCCACGGGCTCGGCCTGATCGCGATCGAACGCTGGAACAAGGTCGGCATCAACCGGATCAGGCTCACGGCCCAGGGAGCGGACCTGCTCGTCACGCGCCGGATCGCTCGGGCTGACGAGCTCTTCCTGTCGCGCGCGCC
Organism: Thermoanaerobaculia bacterium; assembly: GCA_039919545.1. Lineage (GTDB taxonomy): Bacteria > Acidobacteriota > Thermoanaerobaculia > UBA5066 > UBA5066 > JBDSFL01. Next base: position 977 of record JBDSFL010000211.1, read on the forward strand.
GCTCTCACCGCGCGCGGTGCCGCACCACCTCTGGGTCACGGACTGCCGGCTCGTCCTCGAGAGGTTGCCGCACCCGCCCGACCGCGTGCTGTCCGCGTGGGCGCTCGAGCGGCAGTTCGTGCCGCGGCTCCCGGCGATCCCCGACGTCCTCGCCATCACGTCCCCGGGGCCTGATCACCCAGGGCTCCTCCTCGCGGTCGAGGTGGATCTCGGCGGTGAGCCGATCCGGAGCGTCCTCGTCCCGAAGCTCCGCCTCCTGCAGAGCGTCCTTGCCGCGCTCGCAGGGACGAGTCCCGCCGCCGTGTGCGTCCTCACCGTCGGTGCCCGGCGCGCCGAGGCCCTCAGGAGGGCCGTCTCAGACCTCCCCGTTGACGTCCTCGTCACCGTCGATCTCCTGCCGTCGGCCGCCGGCCGTCCAGCACTCACGGAGCTGACGCGCCTATTCACGGCCGGCGTGGAGACGAGTTAACAGGGTCGGGCCGATAAGCCCCCGGGACTCAGTAGCTTCACGCGAGGGCGAACCCGGCGCTTAGGGCTCGGCGAGACGGGGCGAAGACTGCCCAAAAGACTGCGGTGTAACCGCCTAGCTGTAACCGTATCCGGCATTCTCCATCGCCACCAGATCATAGAGATGCGCCAGAATTAGGAGCATTTCGGTTACTGAGAACCCTCGATGCCGCCCCCAGCGGGAGGAATTTTCACATTTTCTCTCCGAACACGATGACGCGCATTGTCGACAACGACAACTAGGCTCTGCGCGATCAACTTGGTCGGTCATCCGGCACGTTATGGGCTGGAGCTCAAGTGCTCGCTGTTGGAGGGGCGTGAAGTCGCTCGAGCTGCAGAAGGCGGTCGACGACGATCGGTAGATTGATGGGTGCTATTGCTTGGTATGAAAAAGGCCCGGCGGTGAGGCCGGGCCCAACGATTGGAGCAGGGGGAGGTCCGCGTCTCAGTGGGCTTTCACGTACCTCGTCTTCAGGAGGCCCACGCTCTGGGCCCGGCGACCGTCCCAGCTGGCGTCGATCTGCACGCCCACCGGGTGATTATTGGTACCGTCGTCATTCTGGGTGTACGTGATCTTGAAGACGCTGATCTGGATGGGAAGCTTCTCATCGTGGCCCTGCGTCTGGAACTGGTAGGTGACCTGCGTGCCCGAGGTGCCTACTAGTCCACACCTGGCCCAAGCGCCACAGTCCCTGTCGCCGACCAGCCGGAAGACATGGCTGTGGAGGACGTAGCCCGCCGGGGCCGGGTCGCTGGTCAGCGAGTACCAGTCGCCAAAGTCACGTCCGAAGCCGCTCCACTGCGGCCCGGAGGACTTCGTGACCACGAGCCCACCCTGCGCGTGGACAGCGGCATCATCCGCGGCTTCCTTATCGAGTTCTGCAGGGGCTGGCCCGCGCGGAGCGGGGGGAGCGGGGGCGGGCTGGGACTTGTTGCCCCACGGTCCGTCCGGACGAGCGCCCCCCTGGTTGCCACCCGGGTCCTTACCAGCGTATACGGCCGACGCCGCCAGGAACGAGAGTCCGAGAGCAATGACCGAAGTAGTGAAAGTTTTGTGGGCGTTCATGCGTTCCTCCTTGTTGAAGTGCGCGTTAACCCAAGTTCGATGATTGTGGATTTGAGACTCGTTTCGAATACGCACGTCTCCATACGCAACACTCGTGCTCAGGTGCGCGGGGGCCGGTCGGTTGCCGTCATAGGAAAAACTACAAGTGGCGCCTTTGCAGGATGATGTCTCGCAGCAGGTAGCGACACTACGGACCCGGCTCTCCTACCACTGTCCTCCCCGACGAGTGTCCGAAAATGTGGAGAAGCGGACTCCATTGCGCACGCATCACTGCCAGATCGACACACCGCGAGTACTCACCGCGCCAATCTCATCGTCCGGTTTTAGGATCGCCCACGGGGGCTGGGGCGATCGAAGCGTAGGTGAGGAGTCCCTTCTTCACGAGCTGGCAGAGGTGGTGCTTTACGCTCTGCGCGTGTCTCTCGCCAACATGCTCGCCTACTGGAATGGAATGGCTATCCTGCGCCTATCGTTCAGAACGATGATGGGGGCGAGGCTGAACGCGAGCCGAGCCGGCGATGACACGGTAGAGGCCGCTCAGGAGCTGCCATATGATGGGCCGGAGACCGAGGAGAATCGGGACATCGAGAGTGAAAGCCTAGGCCTCAGTCTTCGCTCATCGGAATCAAATAGAGAAGCCCCAGGCACCTAGAGCAGATGGCGAGATGACTGTCTTAATCGAATTAGTAGTCGCCGCTCAAACCGGACCAAGTGAGAGCCGCTCGATTTCGGTAGTTTTTCCAATCACCCTCCGAAGGCTCCGTGTGGAAGCTCGCTCGCGCCATCTGTTGAATGAGCCGAAACGTCGGAAATGCTCCGACGAACTCCCCGCATTCGCATTCCGCCTCCAGGCCCCACTCCACCGGCCATGCGGGGCGCTTACTCATCCTCGCGCTAGAGTGCTCTGCGTCCTGAATGAAAAACAGCGAATTGATTGACGATCGCGAACGGCACCACGGCGACAAGCCTCGACCCGCTCACCGGGTTTCGCTTCTGCTGGCCGCTCCACCTGACACCGACCTGACACGGGCCGAGCACGTCATTCGGGAGCATCACGGCGCTCGATGGTTTCCACGCCGTCTACCGACTGCTGTAGGACCTCGCCCGTCGCGGCGTCCTTGAGCGTTATGGTTAAGCTGTCCCGGACCGTGGCGTAGTCGGTCATGCCGATGTGTATCTCGCGCATGACGCCGACCAGGAACTCCACGATGTAGTTGTCGGGCGTGCTGTCGGCGCTGACCTGCAAGTGCTTGATGCTCGCGGCGCGTGCCACCATCTCAGCGCCCCTCTGCAATGGGAGTGGGCTGATGACGAACGCGCCGGACGCGCCCGTGTCCTTGATGCGGAACGCGATCGCGCCCAACTGCTCCTGCTCGAGCCCCTTGGTCGTGTGCCGCCTCGCCTCGACGATGAAGAACCGCTCGCCGTCCTCGTCGATCGCCTTGCCATCGATCTCCCACGACGTACCAGATGCGCCCGGCACATTCTGCTTGTCCTCCACCGTCGCGAGCCCGAATCGCTCCCGGAGAGTCTTCACGATCCCACGCGCGACCATTTCGTACGATTCCGATTTTTCGCTCATGGCCGGTATCCTAGCTTTGACTGCTCTGCGCGGGAACCCGGCCTATCTCGCGAAATACTCGACCTGACGGCCCCATAGCCCCCGCCGCCCTTGGCCCTGCCGTTCAGACAACTGCTCTTTGCGAATACCGGCCAGACCCTGCGGGTTTGTGGCCCCGAGGCAGCCGGTCGAACACCGCAATTCGTCCTGGGTGAATGCGGCGTTCTTCTTCAAGCCGTAAGGGCTACGATCAGCTCAGAGCAGAGCGTTGACCGCCTTGAAGGCCGCTTCGAACTTGTCGAGAGTACCGTCCGGGATCGTGTGTGTCGAGACCATCTCCGCGAAGAACCGGGCTGGTCGGTAGTGATTGAATCGCGCACCGCCGGTTAGCGGACTTGAAGCCAAATGGTCCTCGAGTCGGACAAGGATTCTGGGGGACTGCCCCTTCAGATCGCCCACCTTGAGCTTGGCGGGAAGAACGTCGGTGAACTCCTTGTTCACAAGTTGGAGATAGAACGCGACGTCAAACATGTCCTCGATGTCCGCCTCCGTCGTGCCTGTGAAATCAGCGAAGGTCAGTACGTGACTCTTCTTCAACAACCGCTTCTTGTAGAGGTTCTCGATCATCTGCCGATCGCCCTTCTGGAAATCGATGAGCGTCGCGACGTTGAGGTGCTTCTGCGAGCCGATCAGGGAGACGAACGTCGGCACCTTGTCCGAGCCACCGACTGGGGTGATGGTCCAGCGATCGTCGAGCCCCACCCGCCCTTTACCGTGAAGGAGCCCCGAGACAGTCTGGAGGTACAGGAGGTCTGATACGCCTTCGACAATGAGGCTGTTCGGTCCGATGAAGAGCGTCTGGTAGATCTCATACCCGAGCGCTGCTTGAAGGGGAAAAAGGCTGTCCGAGCCTGCCTCGAGGACGTCAGTGAATACCTTGGTGCCGTCTTCGTCGCGCGGTAGACGGTCGTCTGTGTCGATACCCTTGTCCTGGACTATGCGCACGCGATCGAAGTGCTGAGGATCGACCATGAACGGGGAGTGCGTCGTGTACAGAAGCTGGTGTTTCGGGTTGGAAACGATCTCTGCTTCGAAGTAGCGGAGGAGATCCTCCTGCGCTTTGCCGTGGAGTGAGAGCCCTGGCTCGTCGAGGAGTAGCACGAGGGGCTCATCCTGCTTCCGTACGGCTGAGTACCACGCAAGGAAGGAAAAGAACCACACGAATCCAGTCGATCGCGTACCCAGCCCGGTGGAAACGAGGTGCTTCGAGTCATAGACCTCGCCCCAGATGTTGATGCCTTTCTGCATACCTGGCGGATCATCTGCGAGCGCCGTCCGGACATCGAAATCCATTCGAAGGTGCTTGTTCTGGGACCAGTACTTCAGGATCTGTGAGCTGAGGTGATTGCTCGCGCCCTGTAGCTTGTTCTTGAGATCCTGAGTTCGGGTCTGAGAAAGGAGCTTTTCAAGGTCGAGTCGCGCCAGTTCGATGAGACCGAGGAGAGGATAGTCCGGGCGCTCCAGCTTGCGAGTCTTCTTCCGCTCGTTGAGAGCATCGACATTGTCGTGCCCAGTCATTTTGTAGTACTCGTCGAAGTAGAGGAACTTCGGGAACGACGGCTTGAGTAGGGATTGCCAGATGTGGAGACCGAGGTCCGCGTGCGTTAGGAGCTCGGCAAGTCGCGCCCGTAGCGCCTTTGCTTGTTCACTCTCGGCCAGCCCCTTGCTGGCTTCGAGCGCCGCAGCCTTTTCCGCATCACCTTCAAGTTCCGCCGCCTCTGCTCGCGCCGTCGCCGCTGCTTGATGCTGCCGGCTTCCCGCCGTCGTTAGCTGGTCGGAGAGCTCCTGCAGGGAACCCGTTTGCACCGACGCTCGCAGATCGAGAGGGAGGGAGAAGCTCTCGACTAAATGAGCGGCGATCGCAATTTCGACAACCGGTACAGCTACTACAAGCGCGTGCCCCTTGTTGGGGCGAGCGTAACCCTTCGAAATCACGATGTAGGGAGATGAAAGGGCGCCGCCCCCGTACTCGTCGCTTATCGCGGCGAGTTCGAACGCCTCAAGCTCAAACGTAGCTTCGATCACGTCCGCATGGTTCCGGCGTCCGGATTCGACGTCCTGCTGGTAGTTCTCGACTTCCGACTTCGGGTAGTCGAACGTCACGTCGAAGTTCCCGTCACCATCGACCAGTGGGTTCAGGCGATAGAGGGCTTGGAGGAGAGCGGTCTTCCCGGCCTCGTTCTTCCCCACCAAACAGACGACCCGGTCCACTTCGAAGGGACCCGAGTCCCAGACCGACTTGAACTCTCGAACCCGGACCTTGCGCAGCTTCATCGCGTTCCTCAATCTGCTCGTGCGATTGTTCTTGTCGAGCGGTTCATCGTCTCGCATTTCGACGACCGCATCAATCCGCCGAAAGGAGCTCGCGGGCCTGAGTCATCACCGTTGACCTTCCCGGCCGATATTTCGACCGGTTTGCGCGGCTCCGCTCAAGTTCCACCTGCCACCGTACCTGACCACGCGGGTCCGGCCCGTCCCGTTCTTGGAGGTCTCAAGCGAATCTCGCGCGCCACCATGTCTGCGGCGTTTCATGTCAGCGGCAGGATTTCGCCCTTCCGCCAGCCTGACAAGTATCTGAATCGAGTCAGGTCGGCCAACCAATCGGAAAATTCGCGATCACGTTCTCGATCTCTTCGCGCTCGAACAATCCGGTGCACCGGCATGGGCGCGAGTGGGGTCGGTCGAAACTCCCATTCATGTACTGCGCTCGAAGTGCGCGTCCGTACTTGCGTCCGTATCTTCGATGACAAGCGGAGGGACTCGAGGTGAATCGGTCCGCCGTAAACCACTGCGTTTCCAGCATCGAGTGTCAGCGCTTAGTTTCAATTGGCGGAAACGTGTGGGAGTCGAACCCACCTGGCGCGTTGACGTAACTCGCGGCGGTGGCGCACTTTACGGTGTCGATCTGTCGGTTCGTGTCCGTCTCGTGTCCGAGTCCCCGAGGGCGGCTCTGCTCCTTCGCCCACGTGTGCTTGAGACTATTGGGGCAGACCACGAGAAGGTTGTCGACCGTGCCGGAAGCCCGGAGGCGGCGAAACGCCTCAATCGCGACCAAGGTTTTGCCGAGGCCTTGCTCAAAGGCAATCAAACCGGAGTGGTTCGCGAGCAGAAACGCGACGCCGTCACCACCCTCGTCGACGAGCTCGCCCGGACAGAGAACCGGGACAAGGCCGCGACCCGGAGGGCGACACTCGGTCTATCCACGCGGCTTACCGGGGGCTACACTGAAGGTGCTCCCTATTTCTTCCCCAAATCACACCATGGCCCGACATTCCCCAGAGGGTGACGCTCCCGGTGTCGATCGATCCCACGAGAAGAGCTCGACCCCGAGCCGCACACAGCCTGATCCCGTAGCCGGCATTATCGAGACCTTCGGCGTGCTCAAGGCGAACCCCACTGCCGAGGACCTCGACGCAGAGGAGGCCGCCGCCGAGAAGGAAGCCGATCCTCAGAAGCGCGCCATCGTTCTCGCGATGATTGCCGTTGAGCGCAACGAGCGCGGTCTCGGGAATCCGCAGCCGGCTCTCCGCAAGGCGCGGGCAGCCGCGAGCCTCGTCTCCGACAGCGCGGAGCGTGCTCAACTGCTTACACGCATTGCCGACGCATAGGCCGCGTAGCCGGGGGACGGGCTTCCACCTCGTCCTTTCGCATCGGGATGCCGGTACCGTCGATGCCGAGGTAGAGCGTGGGTTGGAGGGGCACACGTCGCCGAGAGGATCGACAAAGCGACGCTCGTCTTCGGCGATCTCGTGGCCAAGAGCCTCAGCGGTGCGCTGGGTCTGCTTTGGGTCCACGCGAAGCCCGGTCAACTCGAACAGAAGGCCGCTGCCCGCCTGGAGGCTGACGGTGGCGCCCACGGCCGCCGTCATCCCCGTGAAGGTGGGAGATAGCGAGCTTCCTTCTACCCCGAGGGCCGCGTCGCGTGGGCAGAATCCGCAAGAGCACGCCTCACAGCTGTAGTAGGACCGTTCAAGGGTCAGGTGCCAAGGACGCTGAGGAACGTTGCCTCCCGTCGTCCCACGTCACGGGAGCCGCCCCACAGGCCGGGCACGGACGGTAGTGAGAGGCCGACCATATCCGAGCGGTCCGAATTTAGCCGCCGTTGGATGACTCCAGCGGGGGTCAGAATGTCCAGGTCGCGCGCGGCGATCTTGAGCGCCTCCCGATCAATGCTGCCGGTCGCCGCAAGTTTCAAGGCTCTTCGATCTCTCTCAATCTCCGTGGCGAGCGTCGCTTGAAGCCCCCTTATTCGGCCTCCGTTGCGCAGGCCGATGCGCTGGATATTTCCAGTTCGCTGTCTGCGCGGCCTCGACACAGCGCCAGATACCATTCCACCGCCTCGAGAAACTGTCGGCCCGCCTCAATCTGCCCGCGAGCAATCTCTGCCTGTTCGGCAGACAGCAGCCGCGACACCGTCTTGCCGTCCATCGCGTAGGTCAGGCTGTAGTAGTGCCCGTGGCGTGCGTCCTGATTCTCGGCACACGGACAGCCGCGCTTGCTGCACTTGACCATTCGCATGCAGACAGACCCTCGACGCATCGCGCGAGGCTCACCAAACGACGCCAATAGAGACTGAGGGGTTGTAGCGAAAGTGCGCGCATTCTTCGTGACGGTGTCTTACGGCATTAAATACCGTAAGAATAGCCGCTACAAACCAGGCTTCGCCATACACCTCACGATTCAGGCATGCACCCACACCTCAACAAATATTTGCCACCAGAACTCCGGGGGCGCTAATATGCAGGATAACTGGGAATTATCAGGAATGGTCACCTACCGGCTAGAGCGGTTTCGGAGTGCTCGCGACCCGTCGTTCTTGCGTGCGGTCCAGATATACCTGCGCAACACCCCACCTTCATTGCGGACAAATACGAATGAGATCGCGCACTGGCTTGAACACTTTAGGATTGGCTTGCCCGTGGAGTTCTATGTGTTCGGCTTCCTCGCCGACAACGACGTGATCGGGTACGCCGAGCTGGCGTACATCGCGAGTGCCCATCTCTTCGCAGTCGACTACTTGGTGATCGACGAACAGTATCGCGGCAACAATACGTTCTTTGAATTCTCGCATCAACTGCGTGCGTACCTCACGAGTGCGCATCCCGAGTACCGATATGTGGTCGCGGAAGTAGCGCATGCCTCGCTCACCGTGGAACCCTCACCACAAAGCAGGCTCATGATTCGGCTCCTCAAACTTCAGGGATTTCACGTAATCAGAGCGCCGTATTTTCAGCCTGCCCTCGGTCTCGACAATCTCGAGGGTGAACTCCGCGCGTCGCTGCTCGTCCATTCAATTGACGAGTTGCCAGCGTTGCGAACCACGACGTACCTGGCGATAGTGCAGGCTCTTTATTTCGAGTATTACCTACCGTGGTACACGCTGTACGCGGAGAGTTGCGCAGCGTACGAGCAACGACTGCACGACCGACTCCAGGACATCACGGGAGAGCTGCGCGACGCCACTGTCGTGCTCCTCAACGGACACCACACCCTCTTACCAGTCCCGCAAGGACAGAACGTTGTCTCCCTGCCGCAGCAGCTCGCGTTCGCAGGTGGCATCCTCAGTCTTCTTACAGGGTTCACGCTCCTACTAGCATGGGGCAAGCGCTCCCTCGGCGTCTCCGACGCCCTTTTCGCGATCATCTACGGATGCTTACTCGTGACGGTATTCGCGGGGCTCGCAACTGTGTCGCCACGAGCAAGGTTCGTGTTCACGACCCTGCTCGCTACAGCGGAGCGCTTGGCGGGCAGCTTCTCCAAGACCAAGAAGACATTGGAGGCGAAGGAGCGCAAGATGGGCACTCTGCCTAAAACGTCAAGGCGAGACCACGGCGCCGCGCGACGCTCGCTACCCGTGACGCGCAGCACAAAAGGGGAGAACACATGAATGCCGTACTCATAGCGGCGCACGAACCCAACCGCTGTCGCAACACTGCGAATGAATCCCGGTGCGTACGCCCAGACGTATTCCACTTCGCCGTTATAAAACGTGGTGGCGAGCCCGACGGTTGCGCACCACACCGGCGAGCCAGCGTACTCAATGCTCCTACTGCTCTCGAACTCTAAGAGCAGCCGTCCCCCGGGGCGTACGACCCGCGCCAATTCCTGAAGCACCAGCACGGCTTCGCAATAATTGATTACGCTCCCCACGCACAAGGCAAGATCAACGGATGCATCACACAGTGGCAATCGCTGCACGTCACCAACTACCGACGGCTCCTCGCGCAGCAGCCGCTGCTCCGCAAGATCCACGTGCACCATGCGAGAGCCCACGAGTCCGTGGCGCTGCCCCGATGACCCAGCGTTGAGCACCAACCGGTGCTCGCTGCTGCCACGCGCGTGCCGCAAAACGAGCCGAGAAACGGTGGCAGCAGTTGCCCGGTGCCAATCATCTGTCTTCGCGTACCGGGAGAGGTCATTGTACTGAGCCCGAACAGACTCCACCGATATAGACGCTGGCGGCATCGCAGATAATTCCCAGTTATCTGGCGATCGCTCTCGCCTCCTCGTGAAGCCGCTGAGCCACGTCCGCCCTGGCAACCGCCTCTCGGAGGCTCACGTCGCTGACGTGCGTGTAGATCTGGGTTGTGGCGATCGAGGCGTGCCCGAGGAGCCGCTGAATGAAGCGGATGTCCACCCCCGCCTCCAGGAGGAGAGTGGCGGCGGAGTGGCGAAGCATGTGCGGTGTGATGCGGCGATTGATTCCGGCTTGCCGCGTCAGGTCCCGAAGGAGCGTCCGGATTTTGGCCTCCGTGGGTGCCTGGTTCCCGTCGAGGAGAATGAGCGGGGCGTCAGCAGGGAGGACTCCACGGTGTGTGAGGTAGGCCGCGACGAGGGTGTGGAGTTGCTCGCCGGGAACATACACCTGACGTTGCCGGCTGCCCTTCCCATTGATGAGCAGGACACCGCCCTCGGAGTCCAGGTTGCCGACCCGGAGCCGTACAAGTTCGCCAACTCGTATGCCAGTCGAGAGGAGTAGTTCCACAGTTAGGAGACCAGCAACCCCATGGATCGGCGCTCCGGGGGTGAGGCGAGGGAGCGTCGTACCGGGAGCGCGAAGAAGGTTTGGGTGAGAGGCGCCCGCGAGACGAATCGCCGCCGTCAAGAGTAGACGGATCTCGGTAAGCGTCAGGGACCGCGGGAGCCGACGCGGAAGCTGG
>JBDSFL010000271.1:0-3201 GCA_039919545.1 Thermoanaerobaculia bacterium
CACTCGATCGAGAACGTCAAGGCCGATCTTTTGTACATCGCGGAGCGCATCAAGCCCGAGGTGACTTTGTGCTTCGCCGACGACAATTTCGGCATGTACGAGCTGGACGTCGAAGTCGCCGACGTGATCGCATGGTGCCAGGACACGTACGGCTGGCCGAAATACATCCGCACAACGACCGGAAAGAACCGCGGCGAGCGGATCATCCAGGTGATGCGCAAGATCCGCGGCGCTCTGCCGATGACCGCTGCGGTGCAGTCGATGAGCCCCGTGGTACTCGAGAATATCAAGCGCTCCAACATCAAGCTCGAGACGTACACGGAGATCCAGAAGGAAGTGCGTGCGCAGGGAATGCAGTCGTACGGCGAGATGATCCTGGGTCTGCCCGGGGAGACGAAGGAAAGCTTCATGAAGGGCATCAGCGACTTGCTCGACACGGGTGTGCTGCGAGTGTCCGCGCACCAGCTCATGCTCCTGCATGGTGCGCCGCTCAACAACCCCGACCAGCGCGAGCGCTTCGGCTTCACGACCCGCTTCCGGGTTGTGGCGCGCGACGTGGGTGACTACGGGGTCGGCGAGCCGGTGGTCGAGACGGAGGAGATGGTTGTCGAGTCGGCGACGCTGACCTTCGAGGACTACCTGGAGGTACGGGTCTTCCACCTGCTGCTCTCGACCTTCTATTACGAGGGCAACATCGAGGAGGCCTTCGCCTTCGCGAAGGAACGTGGGGTGAAAGCCTTCGACATCATCGTTAGGCTTCAGCAGATGCTCGATCGCGCGCCGGCAGGTTTCCGGAAGGTGATCGACGACTTCGTGGTGGAGAGCAAAGAGGAGTTGTTCGAGACGCGAGAGGCCGTAGTCGAGTGGGCCAAGGACCGTCTGCCGGCCCTCATCTCGGGCGAGCTGGGCGGCAACCTACTCAGCAAGTACTCGATGTTGGGGCGCTTTTACGCGACGCACGAAGGGCTGGACTTCTTGCAGCTGGCGATCGCCGAATCGCTCGGTGACCGGTTGGATGCCGAAGGACGCGATGAGCTGGCTGCCGTCATGGACTACCTGCGTACGGTGCTGCTCCACGTGCCGTTCCGGGAAACGATGCGGCGCACGCCGTCGTTCACGGCAGCGTTTGACGTGGAGGGTTGGCGTGACGCGGACTTCGCGCGGCCGCTGGCGTCGTTCCGCTTGCCGGCGCCGCTCACGTGGCGCACCGCAATGGACGAAGAGAAGCGCGCCGTCATCGAGAAGCGCATATCCGATTACGGCGAGCACGCCTCGGGACTCGGCAAGTTCTCGCGCACGATGTTCGCGAAGGACCTGCGCCGCAAGCTGGTGCCTAACGATGCCGCTGTCCCTGCATGAAGGTCGTCATCCTCGCTGGCGGACGCGGCACCCGCATCGCCGAGGAAACGGCGGCACGTCCGAAGCCGATGGTCGAGATCGGCGGCAAGCCGCTGCTCTGGCACATCATGTCGATCTACGCGGCGCACGGCCACAACGACTTTCTGGTGGCCTGCGGCTATCGCGGCGAGTTGATCAAGGAGTACTTCCGCAACGCGTTCCTGACCTCCGGCGATTTCACTATCGACCTCAAGGACGGCACCGTCGAGGTGCTCAATCCGCCCGACCTCGACTGGAAGGTCGGACTGGTGGACACCGGGCAGAACACCATGACCGGCGGCCGCCTCAAGCGTCTGTCGCGCTGGTTGTCGGGCGGCGCGTTCATGGCGACATACGGCGACGGCGTGGGCGCAGTGGACATCGGCGCGCTGCTCGCGTTCCATCGGCACCATGGCAAGCTCGTGACGGTGACGGCGGTGCGACCACCCGCTCGCTTCGGCGGACTGCTGCTGGACGACGACCGCGTGAGGGAGTTCTCCGAGAAGCCCCAGACCGAGAGCGGCTGGATCAACGGTGGCTTCTTCGTATGCGAGCCGAAGTTCCTCGACTACCTCGACGACGACGAGACCGTGCTCGAGCGCGAGCCGCTGGAGCGACTCAGCGCCGACGGAGAGCTGATGGCGTTCCGGCACACGGGGTTCTGGCAGCCAATGGACACGCTGCGCGAAAAAGAACTCCTCGAATCGCTGTGGGCGAGCGGATCGGCGCCCTGGAAGAACTGGCGCTGATCGTTCGTTAGGCGTCCGGCAGCCGGCGCGGGACGACGAGCTTGGACGTCAGCACCTGCAGGACGTCGCCATGTTGATTGCGGGTCTCATTCCGCATGGTGACCATTCCGAGGTCTGGACGCGACCGCAATGTCCTCATCTCCATCACTTCGCTTTCTACGTGGAGCACGTCTCCGGGACGTGTGGGCTTGGGCCAATTGATTTCTGCGCCCGCACCAATCAGCCCTCCCGCAATTCTCGCTCCGCTCTGGACCAGGAGCCGCATCGTAATCCCTGCCGTGTGCCAGCCACTCGCCGCCAGCCCCTGGAAGAAAGTGCCCTTCGCCGCTTCGTCGTCGAGATGAAACGGCTGCGGATCAACTTGTGCGGCGAACTCCTTGATCTGCGCTTCGTCAAGCGCATGTGGAGCGGTGCTGAATCGTAGACCGACGTGAAGGTCCTCAAAGTAGAGGGGCGCGTCTTCGTTTGTCGGTGTCTCTTCCGGCATTCGTAGGCCTCTAGAAAGTGACTTGAATAGGGGTGCCCTGCGGACGCGCGACAAGCGCAGGTGCGGCCGTCGCGATGGAGACGACGAGTCGTCGCGACGTTACGAGCAGTCCCTTCATCTCTGAGTGCCTAACAAGAATGACGGATCTAGCCTACGCAACGCGCGCTGCCGTGGGCGGCCGCCTCCAGCACCGCGACCATTTCCTCCAGCGTGTGAGCGCCCTTGTCGTCATCGTACCACTTCATCTTTCCTTCGAAGGCGGCGTCCTCGCCGAGTTTCTGCTTGTTGCCCTTCATCAAGGCCTTGAGCTCGGGTGGACGCTCGATGAAGCACCCTTTCTCGTGGAAACTTGCGTCGAGAAGCACCACCGTTGGTGTGGCACCACGGCCGTCCGCGGTGTGATGCGAATCCATCACCCAGCGGGCGTCGGTGGAGTTCACGATGCGAAGCTCCATTCCCACGACTTGCTCCGCCAACTTCGCCAGATAGGGAACGGTATTCACCGAATCGCTGCACCCATCGACGGCGACAGCGAGCACTTTCCACGGACCACCGCTGGCGCGCGCCCGCGCCAATAACGCGTCAGGA
>JBDSFL010000116.1:0-20127 GCA_039919545.1 Thermoanaerobaculia bacterium
GGAAGGGAAAGAGAGAAAGAAGACGGAGTGGCGCGAGCTGAAGCTGAAGGCCGTCTCCTGACCTGAGGTCAGGGGCGAAGCGGATGCTTCGCCCCTGACTCGAACCCGAATTCGCTACGGCGTGCCCATCACGCTCCAGAGCGCGATCTGCCGGAAGGTTCCGTTGTAGGCCCAGCGGAACTGGAGCTCCACGGGACCACGTGAACCGGGGCCCGTCATGAAAGCGAGATCCTTCTCCTGCTGCTCGGTGCAGCCGGCCGGCCGGGCGGAGCCAGGCTGCCCGAAGCTGACCCGGATCTTGTTGTTCTCGAAGCCGAGCACCTTGAAGTCGAGATTGCAGGCGGCGGCCTGAGCGGCGTTGAAGTTCGTCGCCTTCACCTCGGCGACGAGGCCCGGGATCCCCTCCGGTTTGAAGTCGAAGCCCGTGATGGCGAATTCCTGGCGAACTTTCAGGGACACTTTCACGGCCCGGTCCACGTTGTACTTCGGCCATCCCGGAGGAGCCTGGGTGATCTTCGGGCCGGCGACGACGGTCATCACGTTCGGTGAGCAGACCGATTTTGCGGCCTCGAGCCGCTGGCTGGCGGGAATGGTGTCGAGGTTCCTCGTGCTGCAGACCTTGCCCGATACCGCGTTCGCGGGCACGCCTGCGGTGATGTGCGGCGGGCTGGTCCGATTGACCCTCTCGAGGTCGAGGCCTCCGATCTTCCAGGTCGCTTTTGCATCCTCCGTCAGATGGGTGCCGTTGATCTTGATGCCGTTGTTCCAGCGCGGACCCTCGGGATCGGTCACGGCGATGACGAAGGGGGGAGTTCCCCCGAACTCGGGGCCCTGCGCCTCGACACCCGAGATCGTCATCGCGACGAATGGAATCGGGGTCGCGGTGGGGGCGGGCGCTCCGCCGGAATTGATGCCGCGCGCATCGCCGATGGTGAAGCGGGGCCCGGTCGCCGGGGTCTTGAGCTGGATCGGCCCGGTGAAGACCTGGAACTGGTTCCCTCCGGTCGGGATCAGCAGGTCGAGCCGCGTCTGCACCCGGTTGTAGCTGCGGGATTGCGGGGTCAGCTCGACCGTCGCGGTTCCCACCCGGAATGAGTTGATGGTCCCTCGGACCTGCGAGAAGGCGAGCTCGTGCAGGCACTCGCCCTCGAAGGTCACGGTCTGGGTGAGCTTGACGTTGCCCACCTCGGTCAGGTTGCTCGAGTCGAATCCGACGCTCGCCGGGGAGATGGAGACGATGCGTATCTGATCGCAGATCCCGAACTCGCCGGAGAGCGTGCTGTGCTGGCCCGCCGGATGAAACGTGTCGAGCTTGGCGGTGAGGTTTCCGGTGATCGCGTTGGAGGGAATGGTGAACTCCACGCGGCTGCTCGTGCCCCCGGCCTTGCGCGTCAGGTTCAGGCTCCGGCCGCCGATGCTGGTGGAGAGCTCGAGCGTCGCGGGATTGAGATCGCGTCCCTCGACGAAGATCGTCTCGCCGGTCTTGCCGTACAGCTTGCTGCCGGAGCGCTGGACGACGCCCCAGTTCGTGACGTTGGGCGGCGCGGAAAGGGCACCCTGCACCTGGGCACCGGCGACGGCAGCACGCGGCTGGCTCTGGAGCTGAGGGTTGGGCACCGGCTGCGCGACGGCCGCGGTTGCGCACAGGGCGGCCGCAGCAAGCACCCGGAGCGCGGAAGAAACAGATTCGGGCCGGATTCTCGTTCTCATGTCGTGCCTCCATGCAAAGCAGGTGGTGGATGGTGGAGGACGGCTGGCGAGGCCCCCTCGAAAACGCTGATGGAAATCGTCGCGATTTGGCGAATCAGCCTAGCATCAACCGGGCACGGTGGGAGGGACGACCGAGCGATATCTGGACGTACTGGAGACGCCCGTCAGAAGGGGGTGCCCTTCCGGGCGAACGCCGCCTTCTGCCGGCGGCTCTTGTACGGAGATGCCCTGTCTCTGCGCTTCGACACGCCTCGTACCCGGAGATCGGCGTGCGCCGAACGCGCCGCGTCGTCGATACGAGAGAGGTCATCGCGGCGCTCTCGAGAATCTTGCCGAGCTGTCGTCGCAGCCTCGATGTTCAGCGGCGCAAGATTCTCTAGGCCGTCGACGCCGATCTCCGGGCACGAGGCTCCCGGTGTCGCAGGTTGCGAGCGGACGAGGAGAGGGAACGGGGAGGGGGACTAATAAGGCAGCGTCGAGTCGCTGCGCGACATCGACAGAAGACTGTCGAACCGTGCCGCGTTTCGATTCACGGCTTCGATTCGCCCGGGCACGGAAGCGAGCGATGCCAATCATTCCCCGCGCTTGCGAGTTCGGTGTCGAGTCTCAGCGGGTGTGTTGAAGCATCAGGGAGCCTGGATGCGCACGATCCGTCCGTCGGTGCCCGCCACCCAGCCAGCGCCGTCCGGCGCGAAGCTGACCGTGTCGTAGCCTCGGTCCAGAAGGATCGGCTCCCACGTTCGTCCCCCGTCCGAAGAGCGGTCGATTCCCGTGGGGCCCAGAGCCACCAGCGATCCGGCGCTGCGGGGCAGCCACGCGGCGACCGACCGAAAACCGGCGAGGCCTCGCTCGACGACGCGGGTCCAGGTCGTTCCCCCGTCCGCCGTGTACGCCGCATTTTCGACTGCCTCGGATTCTTTCTTGTAGTCCCCTCCAACAGCCACACCATGCTTCGGATCGCGGAAGGCGATCGAGAAGATTCCCGCCGTGGGACCCGTTGCCATCGGCGTGGTCACCACCGTCCAGCGCTGTCCGCCATCCATGGAGCGCAGGACGCGCGAGGCGCTCGTGCCGATCCAGATGTGCTTTCGTCCCACCAGGGAGATGTTGGTGCCGCTCGCTGCGAAGGCCCCCTCGTTCGGCAGCGCGGGCGGCAGCCGGCTGGCCGGGACGCGCGTCCAGCTCATGCCTCCGTTCTCCGTCGTCAGGATCACGAACTGCCCGTCCACCGAGTCGCCGAAGGCGACGCCGTGCCGCTCGTCGAAAAACGCCATCGCGTCGAGAAACATCTTCGGGTCCTGCGCCTGGAACTGAAGAGTCCAGGTCGCACCGCCGTCCACGGTCTTGTAGATGCGCGAGGCCTCGCCGGGACCGATGCTCAGGACGCTGGCGACGCGATCGCTGGTAGCGTCGACGTCGCGGAAGTCGAGCGCCTCGCCTCCGGGTACTGGTCGCAGGATCCAGTGTTCACCGCCGTCGGTGGTCCGCAGCACCGTGCCCTTCATCCCGCTGGCCCAGGCGACGCGGGACGACACGGCGCTGACGCCGCGAAGGCGCACGGCGACCCCGCTCTGCTGCTCCCGCCACGACAGGCGAGGAGGTTCGGCGAAGGCGGCAGCGGCCGCGAGAAACGCGGCCGCGAGCAGGCCGGGACGCAGGCTGCGCATGGAAAGAGAGTAGCAAGGCGTTTCAGGTCGCCTCACCGCGTGGCGATCACGATCTCCCTCCTATGATGGCGGCTCAGCGTTCGCGATTCGCGAATCGCAGGAGGAGACCGTGGCACGACTCATCGGAATTTCCGGCAGCACGAGGAAGGCCTCGTTCAACAGCGCGCTGCTGCGCGCGGCGGCGGCCCTCGTGCCGACGGGCTCGACGCTCGAGATCGCCTCGATCGCGGGAATCCCGCTGTATGACGGCGACGTGGAGAGCGCACCGGGCGTCCCTCAGATCGTCACCGAGCTGAAGGACCGGATCGCCGCCTCGGACGGGCTCGTCCTCGTCACCCCCGAGTACAACAACTCTCTCCCGGGCGTGTTCAAGAACGCCATCGACTGGCTCTCGCGTCCCGGCAGCGACGTGCCGCGCGTGTTCGGGGGGAAGCCGGTCGCGCTCTTCGGGGCCACACCCGGAATCGGAGGGACGCGGCTCGCCCAGGCGGCGTGGGGACCCGTCCTCCGCGCGCTGGGCACCCAGCCCTGGAACGGGGCATCGCTCTACGTCGGAGGCGCGGAGAAAGTGTTCGACGCCAGCGGCACGCTCGTGGACGAGAAGGTGAAGCAGCTCCTCACGAAGCTCATGGCCGGCTTCGTGAGCTTCATCGACGAGAAATAACGTCTCGACGCGGCGAGCTCGGAAGGCGGCGTTTCAGCGGGGCGCGACGTCGACTTTCTTGTCTACCTTCCTCACGTTGTCACGCCGGTTCCGATCGATGCGCAAGAGCGCGGGATCGACCGCCACGAATCCGGGCGCCTCGGCCACGTCGAAGGCCAGGTCGTTGGCGCCGCTGTGAAGGGCGACGCGCTGTAGCAGGTCCGGTTCAGCCCCCGGGTCCGGCGCGGCTCGATACAGGGCCACGTCGATCGCTTCCGCGAGCGGCACGCTGCGGGATGCGCCGTCCCCCTCCGACTCGGTCCGCTCGGCGTTGACGCGCACCGTCACGTGGAAGCGCCCGCTCGGCAGCTGCGTCGCCTGGGCCGCGTCGACGCGGAAGTCGTAGAGCACGATCTTGCGCAGCCACGCGTCGATCAGCGCGAACGGTTCGTCGCTCGAGACCGCCCGCAGCTCGGTGAGGAGATCGAGTGTGGTTGCGCCGTCGGGCTTCTTTTCGAGCAGGTGCCGGAGCGCCAGGTCGAGCGCGGGCTCGCCGATCGCGTCGCGGATGGACATCATCACCAGCGCGCCCTTCCCGTAATAGATGTAGGCCTGCGCGCCGACATTCGCGAGCGGGCGCTCCTTCTGCTCCTCACCGGATCGCCCCGCCAGGTAGCGGTCCAGCTCGTATTCGAGCTGCCGGCGCACGTGCGCGGCCCCGTGCTTCTGCTGGATGGCCATCAGCTCCGTGTACTTGGCCAGCGACTCGACGAGCATCAGCGCGCCACCGCGGGTGGCCGGCACGAGCTGATAGCCCCACCAGAGATGCCCGATCTCGTGAGCCACGCGGCGGGCCACGAGATCGAGACGCTGGGGATCACGCGAGTCGACGAGCATCGTCCTTTTCTCGGAGAGGAGGATCGTGTCGGCCAGCGCGAACGCACCGAACGGCCAGGAGGCGGGCACCTCCACGAGCTTGAGCTGCCGGTGCGGGTAGGCGCCGAAGCTCGTGCCGGCAGAGGCGAGCGTGGCCGTCGCGGCCTCGAGGATTGCTGGCACGTTCGCGGCATGCGCGGGGTGATGGAACACCGAGACCTCGACACCGCCCGCCTGCCGCCGCGAGACCGCGTAGCGCGCCGACGCGAAGGCCAGCTGGTTCCGGATCGGCGTGTCGGTGCGGTACTGGAAGAAGCGCCGACTGCCGGCCGTCCACTCGCGCACGAGGCGCCCGGGCGCGATGGCGGTCTGGTCGTTCTCGGTGGATACGGTCGCGTCGAGCGTGATGCGCGCGTCGGCGCTCTCGTCGATGGTGAGCGCGTCGGGATCCTCGATCTCGGGCGTGCTCGGGGCGCCCAGCCCGCGCCGATTGCGCTCGCGGGAATCGGCGATCTCCTGCGTGCTGCGATAGCCGAGCGACGGGAACGTGAGGAAGCCCATCACGAGCGAGCCGTTGGCGACCACGGATGGATTCACCACGGTTCCGCCCCGCTCGTCGTACGTGAGGTCGAAGTGGAGCGTGGTCCGCGCGCCTGGCTGCAGCGGCGGGTCGAGTTCGAAGCGGACCATGCCGAAGCCGGCGTCCACCGTCCTGCGCGCCGCGGGGAGCGACACCTCCACCTTGCTGGCATTCCGTCGCACCGAGACGAGCAGCGAGGCGATCGGACTCGACTCGTCGTTCATGAGCGTGTCGTCGCCCACGATGTGGACGCGGCGCCCGGCGGGGAAGAGGTCCACGCGCGTCGTGACGGCCTCGATGCGCGGCCGGGCGAGACCGGCGAGGGGGCGATAGCGCTTTTCGTAGGCGCCCTTCCAGTCGAGCAGCTCGGCGCTCGACGGATTTCCGCCGTGCCGGCTGGTCTCGAAGAAGACCCAGCCGCCCGTCATGGCGAGCAGGCCCAAGATCGCGGCCAGGGAGGCGCGCCCCGCGGTCGCCGCATGACGCACGGCCGTCTTCAGGCGCACCACCGCTCCGCTGCCGAGCCGTCGCCACGACACGGCGGCCAGCATCAGGAGCCCGGCTGAGAACACGCTCCAGTGCAGCATCAGCCGCCCGAAGGGGATGGTCGCGTCGGAAAAGCCGCTCAAAGCCGAATAGCTCACCGGGGGGCCTCCCGCGAAACGCCAGAGCGGATGGGTGAGTCCGATCGTGCCGATGCTGCGCGCACCGAAAACGAAGAGCAGGACGAGCACGAGCCCCGCATATTTCCCCGGGCTCAGGGAGTGGATCGCGACCGCCGCCGCCGCGGTGAGCACGAGAGGGAGCCCGGCGAAATAGAGGAGCGAGAGATAGAGCCGCGGCTGGAAATCGAAGAAGCCGTGGGTGGCTTGCACCACGACGCCCGCGAGGATTCCCGTCAGGAACGTGGCCGCGATCATCCCGGCCAGCGCGCTCCACTTGGCGAGCACCAGGGCGAAGCCGCGCACCGGCGTCGCGTCGATGAGCGAGGCGACACGGAACCGCTGCTCGCGCCAGAACAGCTCCGCACCGTAATAGATGAGGATGATGATCCCGATGATCTGGAGCGGCGACTTCAGGGTCGCCACGATGAACTGGGTCTCGGGATACAGGGCCGAGCCGTACTCGCCCGCGAAGAGATCCGAGCGGATCTCCGTGAGCGAAAGGACGAACCAGAGCAGGAGCAGGAGCAGGAAGGGGCGGCTGCGCAGGGCGCTCGAGCTCTCGAGCTTCAGGGCCGAAACGAAAGCGGCAACCGAAGCTCGAAAACCGGGCGCATGCGGCTCCGATCGAACATAGGGAACGGTCGCGGTCGTCCCCGCCTCATGCCGGGCCTTCCTTGGCCTCTTCGTCCTGGCCACCAGGCGGAACGAGAAAACGCGATAGGCCGCGCCGAAGATCGCGAGGGCGACGCCGACCCAGAGCAGCCGGTTCAGCAGGAACCTGCCGTCGAGCGCCACGAAGCGCGTGCTCTTCTCGGCGATCGTCCAGAAACGCGTCGTCGTAAAGAAGCTCGAGAGCCCGAACGGGTCGAGCAAGCCCGCCAGCGCGCTCCCGCCCGCGCCGGGGGCCGACGCGGCCATCAGCGGAGAGTTCGTGAGCGCCGCGCACGCCATGTAGAGGAGGTAGATCACGACCGAGGCCGTGTAAGTGGCGAGCGCGCTGCGCGTGACGGTGGCGACCGCGAAGAGGAGCGCGGTGCAAAAGAGAAGCGTGGGGAGAACGAGCACGAGGTAGGGCCAGAGATAGAAGGAGAGGTGGATTTTTCCGAGCCGCGCGGCGTCGATCCAGGGCATGCGCGTGGCGATGAGCATCCCCAGCGGCGCGAACGCGCTGGCGGCGGCCGCCGCCGCGAGGGCCCCGCCGAAGCGCGACACGAGATAGGCAGATCGGCCGATGGGGGTCGTGAAGACGATCTCCTCCATGCGGTGCTCGGCGTCGCGCAGCACGGCGTTGGAGACGAAGATCGCCACCGCGAAGACCGAGAAGAGGGAGCTCAGCCCCAGCGACTCCATCACCAGGAACGGCGACGTGAGGGCCACGTTTTCGGGGCCGAACTGGCTGGCGGTGAGCCCGAAGCCGACGAGGAGAAAGAGAGCCAGCGCGGCGAAGAAGGAGGGTTGGCGCGTGTGGGTGCGCCACTCGAAACGCAGCAGCGCGGTCAGCACGAAATCGACCCCGGGCGCGCCGGCATCTTCTCCGTCAGCGTCGCGAAGTAGACGTCCTCGAGAGTCGGCGCGATCGGGGAGAAGCCGGGATCGGGGCGCGCGTCGGCGAGCACGTGCAGCTGCGTCTGACCCGCGAAGAGGCGCGTGGAGATCACGTCGTGCCGCAGCCGGTGCTCTGCAACCGCCGCCTTCGCCACGGCTTTGCGCCAGAGGCGTCCCTCGAGCTCGGCGATGAGGCGGGCCGGCTCGCCCTGCAGCCGCACGCGCCCTCCGGCGAGGATCGCCATCTTCGGGCAGAGGTCGCTCACGTCCTCGACGATGTGCGTGGAGAGCAGGACCACGGCCTCCTCGCCGATCTCGGCGAGGAGATTGTGAAACCGGTTGCGCTCCTCCGGGTCGAGCCCCGCTGTCGGCTCGTCCACGATGATGAGCCGCGGCGCCCCCAGCAGGGCCTGCGCGATGCCGAAGCGTTGCCGCATGCCGCCGGAATAGGTGCTCACGGCGTTCTTGCGCACGTCATGGAGGTTGGCGAGCTGCAGCACCGCGTTCACCTGCTCCGTGCGCGCTCGATTGTCGAGAATTCCCTTCAGCACCGCGATGTGATCGAGCAGCGCGAGCGCGGAGATCCCGGGATAGGCCCCGAAGTCCTGGGGAAGGTAGCCGAGCCTCCGGCGCAGCTCCTGGGGTCGGGCGACCACGTCGACGCCGTCGAGCTGGATCGAGCCCTCATCGGGCTCTTGCAGCGCGGCGATCGTGCGCATGAGGGTGGATTTCCCCGCGCCGTTCGGGCCGAGCAGACCGAAGAGTCCGCGGCCGATCGACAGCGTCACCCCGTCGAGCGCGCGGACCCCGTTGGCATAGGTCTTTTTCAGGCCCGAGATCGTCAGCATCCTGGCTCCTGCGAATACAGAAATCCCCCGGCTCTCGCCGGCGGTACAGGCTGATACGTAGTCGGCGGTGCGCCGGTTCCCGCGCTCCTATACTTCCGTCCCATGCGAAATGCTGCCGTCGTCTTCACGTTCATCCTCCCCCTCCTCTCCGGGTCCGGCGGGGCAGCGGCCGAGGATCTCGTCACCTCCGATCAGAAGTCCGCGGCCGAGGCGATCACGCAGGAGCGCCTGCGCGCCCCGATTCGCTTTCTCGCTTCCGACCTCCTGGAAGGGCGCGGGCCGGCCACGCGCGGCGATGCGCTGGCCGAGCTCTACATCCAGTCCGCGCTCGAGCAGATGGGAATCAAGCCGGGGGCGCCCGGAGGGGGCTGGATCCAGAAAGTGCCGCTGGTGGGCATCACCCCGACCTTCACCGCACCCGCTGCCTTCAGGTCGGCACGGGGCACGGCGACCGGAATTCACGGCGACAACTTCGTGGCCATGCCTGGCGTTCAGAAACCTCAGGCGAAGATCGAGGAGGCCGAAGTCGTGTTCGTCGGGTACGGCATCGTGGCGCCCGAGTACAAGTGGGACGACTTCAAGGGGGCGGACCTCAAGGGGAAGGTCCTCCTCGTGATGAACAACGATCCGGAAGGCTCGCCGCAGGAGCCGGGCCTTTTCGCCGGCAAGACGAGGCTCTGGTATGGGCGCTGGGACTACAAATACGCAATGGCCGCGAAGATGGGGGCCGTGGGCGCGATCATCATCCACACCACGCCCTCGGCCGGATATGGCTGGCAGGTGATCCAGACGTCGAACACGGGCGAGAAGTTCGAGCTGCCCGACGACGGCTCGCCCCGGGTGCAGATGAGGATGTGGGCCACGGAAGCGCTCGGGCGGAAGCTCGCCGAGCTCGGCGGGAAGAACCTGGATCAGCTGCGCGCCGCGGCAGAGAGCCGCACGTTCAGGCCCGTGCCGCTCGGCGTGGCGATGTCGCTGCAGTCCACGAACGCCATCGCGAAGAAGGAATCGGGGAACGTGATCGGGATGATCCCGGGCTCGGATCCGAAGCGCGCGACGGAAGCCGTCATCTACACCGCGCATCACGATCACCTCGGGATCAAGGAAGGGGTCAAGGAGGGCGATGCGATCTACAACGGCGCGCTCGACAACGCGTCCGGCGTCTCGGCGATCCTCGCGGTGGCGCAGGCGCATGCGGCGCTGAAGACACCCGTCGCCCGCACGGTCTACTTCGCCTTCGTGGCCGCCGAGGAGCAGGGACTGCTGGGCTCGGAGTTTCTCGCCCGCCAGCCGCCCGTGCCCGCCGGAAAGATCGCGGCGAACATCAACATCGATGGAATCGGCTTCTTCGGCAAGACGCGCGACCTCTCGATGGTCGGGCTCGGAAAGTCCTCCATCGACCAGGAGCTCGCGGCGCTGGTGGCGATGCAGGGGCGGCGGCTCGAGCCCGATCAGTTTCCCGATCACGGCAGCTTCTACCGCTCGGACCAGTTCAACTTCGCGCGCGTGGGCGTGCCTGCCGCGTACATCAAGAAGGGGACGGACGTGATCGGCAAGCCGGCGGGTTTCGGCCGGGAGCAGGTTGCCTCGTACGAGAAGACCGACTATCACCAGCCCTCGGACGATTTCCGCGAGGGCTGGGACTTTTCGGGAGCCGTCGAGGACGTTCGGCTCTCCTTCTGGCTGGGCTGCCGGATCGCGCAGGCGTCCGAGATGCCGCGCTGGAATCCCGGCGACGAGTTCGAGGCCGTGCGCAAGAAGGCGCTCGCCCACTGATGGCCGGCGACGAACGGAGGATCTTCCGGCGGTTCCCCAGGAAGCTCGAGGTGCAGTACGTCCTGGCGGGCGCGCAGCACACGGGTCTCACGAACGATGTGAGCCTGACGGGCTTCTTCGTGCACGCTCAGGTCCTTCCTGAGGCCGGCCAGACCCTGACGATCCGGGTGACCTTGCCCGACGGACGAAGCGTGAAGCTGGAGGTCCGGGCGGTGAGGAGCCAGAGCCTGCGCGCGGGAGCGACGGGGACGGCCGCAACCGCGGCGGCCGCCTCGACCATGCCCTCCGGCTTCGGGGCGAACATCCTGAAGCTCGACGAGACCTTCGTTGGCTTCCTGAACGACCTCGAGAATCCGGATGGGGAGCTTCGCGGACTGGAGCCGGTCGTGAGCGCGTCGGGCACGTTCGCCCGTCTCTCGGAGACCTCATGCTTCAAGATGAATGCTCCCGTCGAAAGCGTGCCCGACCGCGGTGTCGTAAGGGTGCTCGTCGCGGACGAGGAAGAGGCGGCGTACGCGGACCTCCGGACGGCCATTGCCGGAGCGGAAGCGGGGAGCTACACCCTCGAGTGGGCCCGCACGGCTCCCGAGGCCTTGAGCGCCCTGATCAGGAAAAGCCACGACGTGTGCGTCCTGCAGTCCGAGATGACCGCTTCGAGCGGGCTCGACCTGTTCCGGCAGGCGCGCGCGGCGGGCAGCGATGCGCTCTTCATCCTTCTCGTCCCGGCGCGCGACCGCGCTCTGGAGACGCTGGCCCTCGAAGCCGGAGTCGCCGACGTGCTCGATCTCGTCTCGCTCGACGCCAACGTGCTCGAGCGCAGCATCCGCTACGCCATCCTGCGTGCGAGCGCCGCGCGGCGAACGGCCCGGGCCGGGGAGATGGATCGAGCGTGAGCATCTCGAGCGTCGCTCCCGAGCGGGTCGTCGTCGAGGCGTCCGACGGGCAGCTCATCGAGGCGCGCTTCTACACGCCCTTCTACACGCCCGAGGCCGCGCCCCGCGGCGCGGTGCTGCTCGTGCCGGCCATGGGCACCACGCAGTCCTACTACGCGCCGTTCGCGGCCTGGCTCGCCGCGCAAGGTTTCCTGGTCGCGACCTTCGACTATCGCGGCACCGGCGCCTCGCGCACGCGGCCGCTGCGCGGCTTCGTGGCGGACATCGTCGACTGGGCGCGGCTCGACTGCGCGGCGATGGTGGAGGCAATCTCCCGGCGCTCGCCCGGCCTGCCGCTCAACTGGCTGGGGCACAGCCTCGGCGGGCAGATCCTTCCCTTCGTCCCGAACGTCTCGCGTGTGGCCAGGATCGTCACCATCGCGGCGGGGAGCGGCTACTGGCGCGAGAACACGCCGGCCCTCAGGCGCCGCGTGTGGTGGCTCTGGTTCTTCGTGGTCCCGGTCGCGCTGGCCGTGTGCGGCTATTTTCCGGGGCGGCGCCTGCGCAAGGTGGGCGATCTGCCCAAAGGGGTGATGGCGCAGTGGCGACGCTGGTGCCTCGACCCCGAGTACGCGGTCGGAGCGGAAGGGGAGATCGTGCGGGAGCAATTTGCCCGCATCGTCACGCCCATCATCTCCCTCTCGTTCGTCGACGACGAGCTGATGTCCGCGGAAAACATCCGGTCTCTGCACGGCTTCTACACCGGGGCGCCGCGTACGATGACGCGCATCGCGCCGGCCGATGTCGGCGCGCGCCGCATCGGCCACTTCGGCTTCTTCCGGGCGGAGCACGAGAATCGGCTGTGGCGCGACGTGCTCCTTCCGGAGCTGATCTAACTCGGGGAGGCGATCTCCCCGAACCCCTCTGGAGTGAACTCGGGGAGACGATCTCCCCGAACCCCTCTTCGGAATCTGACCGGACGCACGCTCTCGCTTGCGACCCGCCTTACTTCTTCCCGGGCTTGGCCTGCGCCTGCTGTCCCTTCAGCTTGTCCGTCACTGTCAGCCCCTCCAGCACCTCGATCTGGATGCCGTCGGAGAGGCCCGTCTTCACCTCGCGCTTGGTGAATTTCTGCGGGAGCCCCTGCACCTCGACGTATTTTTTTCCGTCCTCGAACTTCAGCAGGCTCTCGTTGATGGCCAGCACGTTCTCCCGACGGTCGAGCACGATGTCGGCATTCGCGCTGTAGTTGGCGCGGATCTGGATGTCGCTCTGCGGCTTGAGCGCGGCGCGGATCTCGAACTGGATCGCGCCGTCCTTCTCGACCCCTTTCGGGGCGATGTGCTCGAGCGTCGCCTCGGGCTTGCGCCCCTCGATGGCGCCTACGGTCAGGAGGAGCGTCATGCCCGTGCGCAGCTTGCCCACCTCCGATTCGTCCACCTTTCCCTGAAAGATCATGTCGCGCATGTCGGCCACGGTGGCGATGGTCGTTCCCTCGTTGAAGGTGTTCGACTCGATCACCGAGTTGCCCACCTTCACCGGCACCTCGAGCACCGTGCCCGAGATCGTGGAGCGGACGAGCGTGTTCGAGCTCGTGCCCGAGCTGCTCGAGACTCCCTTCTGGATGAGGTCGAGGTTGTCGTTGGCCGACTGCTGCTCGGCCTTGGCGTTCTGATAGGCCGTCTCGAACGGCTGATACATGGCGAGCGAGATGGTGCCCTCCTTCGAGAGCGCCAGGTTGCGCTTGTGCTCGCGCTCGGCCGAATCGAGCCCGATTCGCGCGCGGGCCAGGCGGTTCTGCGCGTTGTTGAGGTTGACCATGTCGGGCACGAGCCGGATGCGGGCGATGAGGTCGCCCTGCTTGACCATCTTGCCGGCGATGACGTTGACCTCCTCGATGATTCCCGAGACGCGCGGCTTGATGGCCACCTCCTGCCGCGGCACCACGGAGCCGGTGGAGACCGCCTTCTTGATGATCGTCGTCATCTTGGGCGACTCCGTCTCGAATACCGTCTCCTTCTTCTGCGATTTGGACCAGAGGAAATAGACGGTGCCGAGGAAGATCGTGAGGACGAGCAGGCCGGCGAGCACGGAGAAGAGCTTTTTCATGATTCCTTCATTCGCTGCGGAGCGCGACGGTGGGGCTGACGGAGAGGGCGCGCTTGGCGGGCGCGAGGCCGGCCATCACGCCGGCCACGATGAGGATGGAGAGGGCCTGGAGCGCCTGCCCCACTCCGACGTCGGGGTCAACGAACATGCGGGCGCTGTCGGGGGGGAGGAGCCGCGCGACGAGCTCGATGAGCGCCATGCCCGCGATGAGACCGGCGTACCCGGCGATGGCGGTGAGGATGACGGCCTCGGAGAGGATCTGGCTCACGATGGCCGAGGGCTTGGCGCCCACGGCCCGCCTGATGCCGATCTCCTTCGTGCGCTCCTTCACGATGATGAGCATGATGTTGGAGACGCCGATCACTCCGGCCGTGAGCGTGCCGATGCCCACGATCCAGACGAGCATGCCGATGCCCTGGAAGAGCCCCTGCACTTTCTGGAACTCCTCCTCCATGTTCCAGTGCCCGAACGCCCGCACGTCGTCGGGCGCGACCTTGTGCCGGGAGCGCAGGAGCGTGAGCACCTTCTCCTCGGCGACGGACGCCCGCGTGTCGACGCGCGAGATGACCGCGAGCCACCCCACCTTCTCGCCGAAGTTGAACGTGCGCTGGAACGTGGTGAAGGGAACGAAGATGGTCTGCGCGTCGCGGTCACCCGCGTCGCCCGACTGGGCGGAGCGGAAGATCCCCACCACTTGGAAGTAGACGCCGCCGATGACGATCGACTCGCCGATGGCGGCTTCGTTGCGCGGGAAGAGCAGCTCCTTCACGCGCGTGCCGATGACGGCCACCTTGCGCGTCTCCTCGAGGTCGAGGGGATCGAGGAAGCGCCCCGTCTCGAGCTTGAGCGACTGGATGCGCAAAATGTCGGGCTGATCGCCCATCACGCTGAAGGCCCCGGATCTTCGGCCGCGCGTCACGTTGTTCCCGCCGCCGAAACCGCCCAGCTGGTTGCGCGGGGCCACGAGCTCGGCCTCCGTCACCTTCTCGCGGATCGCGGCGACGTCGGCGTTCGTGAGCTGGATGCGCCTTCCTGCCGGCATGCCCGCGAAGGGCTTCTGGGTGCGCTGCGTCCAGATGAAGAAGCTGTTCGTGGCGCCGCCGCCGAAACCCTGGAGGGCGCCGTTGCGGAGCCCGGTCCCCGAGCCGAGCATCACCATCAGGAGGAAGATTCCCCAGAAGACGCCGAAGGCGGTGAGCGCGGTGCGCAGGCGGTTGCGCAGCAGCGCGGTCTTGATCTCCTGCCAGTGATCGAGGTCGAAGAGGAAGCTCATGCCGCTCGCCGCCCTACTCGTCCCGCAGCGCTTCGACCGGCCGGATCGCCGCGGCGCGGCGCGCGGGGAGGAAGCCAGCGACACCCCCCGCCACGATGAGGATCAGCGTCGCCGTCACCGCCACGCCGAAGTCCACCTCCGGGTTGCGGAAGAACTCCGATTTCTCGAGGCTCTGCGCCATCAGCTGCAAGAGCAGCACCCCGGCCACGAGGCCGAAGTAGCCCGCCACCGCCGTCACGAGAACCGCTTCCTGCAGCACGAGGCTCATGACCGACCAGGGGGTCGCGCCGAGCGCCTTGCGGATGCCGATCTCCTTCGTGCGCTCCTTGACGGCGATCATCATGATGTTCGAGACGCCCACCACGCCCGCCAGCAACGTGCCCACGCCGATCACCCAGACGAAGAGGCGGATGCCCGACATCAGCTCCACGTAGCGCTGGAACTGCTCGACCTGGTTGGAGATGAAAACCGCGCGCGCGTCGCCGGGGTCGAACTCGTGCTTCTGCGCGATGCGGTGCTTCAGCTCCTGCGAGATGGCCTTGCTCTGCTCGACGCTGGCGTCGCCCACGGTCATCATGATCATCGCCACGCGGTTGGCGCCGCTGAACGTGCGCTGCGCGGTGGTGATGGGGAGGTAGATCTTCTCCTGCTCCCCCTCGCCTCCGTCGTCCGTGAAGATGCCCACGACGCGGAAGGGCACGCCCTTGATCTCGATGTACTCGCCCATCGCGGGCTTGGCCTTGAAGAGCTGGTCCTTCACGCGGTTCCCGATCACGGCCACCTTGCGGTACTCGGCCAGGTCGGTCGGGTTCAGGAAGCGCCCCTCCACCATGATCGTCTTCTCGAGGAACAGGTGGTCGGGATGAACAGAGCGGACGTCGAAGCTGGAGGTGACGCCCTGATACACGACCGCGAGGTTGCCGCGGATGAAGAAGCGCGAGGTGATGTGGTCGACGCCCGGCACCCCGGCGCGGATCAGGTCGTAGTCCTCGTTCGTGAACTGCACCTGCCGTCCCGGGCGATACCCCTTGAACGGCAGGCTCGTCTGGCCGCTGCGTACCCAGATGCTGTTCGTGGCGTCGTCGCGGAAGCCGTATTCCACGCCGCGCGTGAGCCCCTGCCCCGAGCCCAGCAGCACGATCAGCATGAGGATGCCCCACGCCACGCTGAAGCCGGTGAGCAGCGTGCGGAGCTTGTTCTTGCGGACCGTGTCGAGGATCTCCTGCCACGTGTCGAGGTCGAGGAGGGGGATGCGCATCAGGCCGCCAGGTCGCGCTCGATCAGCCCGTCCCGCAGGCGGATGGTGCGCTGCGTCATCGCGGCGATCTCGTGCTCGTGCGTGACGATGATCATGGTGACGCCCGACGCGTTGATCTGCCGGAGCACCTCCATCAGCTCGAGCGAGGTCTGCGAGTCGAGAGCCCCCGTGGGCTCGTCGGCCAGGATGACCTTCGGTTTCGAGATGAGAGCGCGGGCGATGGCCACGCGCTGCTGCTGGCCGCCGGAGAGCTCGCGCGGCAGGTGGGCCGCGCGGTCGAGGAGGCCCACGCGCTCGAGGTACTCCTCGGCCATGCGGTTGCGCTCCTTGCGCCCCACGCCCTGGTAGTAGAGGGGGAGCGCCACGTTCTCGGCGGCGGTCTTGAAGGCGACCAGGTTGAAGGACTGGAAGACGAAGCCCAATAGCTTGCTCCGCAGCACGGCCGCCTTCGATTCCGAGAGGTTCTGGATGAGCTGGCCGTCGAGCAGGTACTCGCCCGTGTCGTAGTTGTCCAGGATGCCGAGCACGTTCAGGAGCGTGGACTTGCCCGAGCCCGAGGCCCCCATGATGGACACCAGCTCGCCCGCGGCGATGTCGAGGTCGATTCCCTTCAGGACATGGACCTTGTTCGCGCCGACCGTGTATCTCTTCTGGATGTTGCGCAGGCTCAGCATCGGCCGGTTCGATCCCAGCGGAGGCGACGGCGGGGACGAGCTCACCGGGATCAAGGAAAACACGCGCTCACCCCACATGAATAGGACGTAAACGGACTGAAGAGGTTACGCGGAATGAGCGCGATGTGTTTCAGGAGGGGAGCCCGAGGAAGTTGGCGGGCTGGTGCGTCACTCGCAGGTGATGCGGACCCGCGCCTTGCCTCCGTCCACATCCACGGTCAGCTCGCCCATGTTCTTGAAGACCGCTTCGAGGTGCGCGGGATCGGCCTTGGACAGGTCGATGTCGAGCCCTTTTTCCCGGAGGCGCTGAGAGATCGCCTCGCCGTAGCCAGGCATCATCGCCCCGAGGCGCATGCCGCTGCGGATGAGCGAGAGTGGAACGCGCACGCTGAACTGCTTCTGTGCGCCGCCACTGCGCGGCGGCTTCTCGATCGCGATGCGCAGGAATCTGAGCGGCGGCTCCGCGGACGCCGCTGAGGGTGGGGGCACCGCCGCGGTGGGGGCCGCGCTGATCGCCTTCAGGAGCTGCTCCGCCTGCTCGACCGTGATCTTCCCTTGCGCGAGGAGATCCAGGATGCGGGTGGTGTCGCTCATCGCGCGCCTCCCTGGCGCTTCAGCTGCTCGAGGACCGCTTCCACCGAGAGCGTTCCCTGTTCGAGGGCGCTGAGCACATCGGGCGGGTTCGGCGTCGCGTCGGCCTCGGCTTCGATCTCGATGAAGGGGAGCGCCTCGCCGATGCGGTTGAGCCGGTTCTTGATCGTCGGGTAGCTCACGCCGAAGTACTTCTCCATCTGCTTGATGGAGCCGTGGCAGCGGACGAAGGCGGCCACGAAGGTCTGGTCTTCGGCGGTCAGCTGGGCGAGCGGCGGCGGCTCGAAGGGCCCTTCGATGGCGATGCCGGTCTCCGTGAGCCGGACGCGTTCGATGACGATCGAGGCTCCTTCGGTGAGGCGAGTGAGTGTTTGCCATTCTTGAGTCATGCCATGAACATGGGGTCATGAATCATGAAAATCAAGATCGATATCAATAATATTTATATTTCCAGCGCAGCGCTTGGGGTATGCCTGATCCCCGGCCGATGGCGCGGGGACGCCTACGCGTGCGGAATCGAGAGGGCGGCTGCGCGCACGAAAATCTCAAATTCGGCGGCCGGCACGGGCCGGCTCACGAGGTAGCCCTGGAATCCGTCGCAGCCGTTCTGCCGCAGCAGCTCGAGCTGCTGCTCGGTCTCCACCCCTTCGGCGATGACGCGCAGGTTCAGCCCGTGCGCGAGCGTGATCGAGGCGATCGTGATCGCCACGTCGCTCGCGTTCGTCGCGAGGTCCTGGATGAACGAGCGGTCGATCTTCAGGGAATCGATCGGGAACGACTTGAGGTAGGAGAGCGACGAATAGCCGGTGCCGAAATCGTCCATCGTGATCCGGATTCCGAGCGCCTTGAGGTCGCGCAGCGTGCTCTGGCTGCCGAGGACGTCGTGCATGGCGACGGTCTCGGTGATCTCGAGCTCGAGCAGCTCGGGAGGCAGCTCGGTGCTGGAGAGGATCTCGCGCACTTCGTGGAGGAGCTCCGGGTTGCGGAACTGTCGCGGGGAGAGGTTCACGGCCACGCGGAGCGGCCGGTTCAGCCGGAGCTGCCATTCCCGCGCCTGGAGGCAGGCCGTACGCAGCACCCAGCGGCCGATCGGCACGATGAGCCCCGTCTCCTCGCAGAGCGGAATGAAATCGATGGGCGGGATCAGACCGCGCGTCGGATGCTGCCAGCGCAGGAGCGCCTCCACGCCGTCGATCTCGCCGCTCACCACGTCGAGCAGCGGCTGGTAATGCAGCACCAGCTCGCCCCGCTCGATGGCGGTGTGCAGCGCAGTCTCGAGCGCCATCCGCTCTATCGCGTGCGCGTTCATCGAGGCGGTGTAGAACTCGTACCCGTCGCCCCCCGTCTGCTTGGCGCGATACATCGCGGTGTCGGCGTTCTTGAGCAGCGCCTCGCCGGTGTCACCGTCCATCGGGTACACGCTCACTCCCAGGCTCACCGTGACGAAGAGGTCGCGGCCGTCGAGATGGAACGGCGCCTTGAAGCGGTCGAGCACCCGGTGAACCACCTGCGTGACGTCTTTGGCGGAAGCCACGCGCGGCAGCAGCACCACGAACTCGTCGCTGCCCAGGCGCGCAACCGTATCCGCGTCGTAGAACGCTCCCTTCAGCCGCCGGGCTACCAGCTGCAGCAGCGCGTCGCCGCTCCGATGGCCGAGCCCGTCGTTGATGACCTTGAACCGGTTGAGGTCGATCAGGAGGACGGCCACGGTCTTGCCGGTGTGGGGCGCCTCGGTGAGCGCCTGGTCGATGCGGTCGTTGAACGTGTGGATGTTCGGGAGGCCCGTGAGCGCGTCGGTGTGGGCGAGCTGATGGAGGCGCTTCTCCAGCTCCTTCCCCTCGCGGCGGCGTTCGGCGCTGAGCGCGGCGAGCGCGGCCTCGAGCTCTTCGGCCAGGAGCACGCAGTGCTCTCCCGACTGGCGTACACGACGTGCCTCTTTCCGGACCGAGGCGGAGGATTCGGGCATCGCTTCGATTGAGCGCGCGTTGCGGATGATGGAGGACGCCATGCTGCCCAGGCGCGCGGCGCCGGCGGCGGAGCGGTCCAGGATGCCGCTGGCGCTGGCGTCCCGCGACGCGGCCGCATCGACATGAGGATCGCCCCCGTCGTGAAAGGAGGCCTCGGCGGCGTTCAAGACCTTCGCCCCCGTCGCACGATGTCGCGGAGCAGGTCGGGCAGCTCGTTGATCTCCGAGGTCTTCGAGAGGAACGCGTCGGCTCCGGCCGTCAGGCACGACGAGCGCAGGCGCGGCGTGTCGAACGCCGTGATGATCGCGACGAAGGCGCCGCCGCACCGCGCGCGCAGCTCGCGCAGGATGTCGAGGCCGCTGCCGTCCGGCAGGCGCAGGTCGAGAAGCGCCACGTCGGGCCGCAGCGTGCCGAGCAGCTCCTGCGCCTCGCCCACGCTCGCGGCCACGCCCGCGAGCTCGAGCTCGGGGATCTCCGCGATGAGCGAGACGATGCGCCCGCGCACCTCCGGGGCATCCTCGACCAGGAGGATCTTGAGCGGCCTCGGGAGGGGCGCTTCGTTCAGGCTCGTCGTCACGCTGCCGAACATAGGGCACCCGGAGGGGGCCGGCCATCGTCGGCTCTCTGATTCTCGTGTCGTTCGCCTTACGACAGGCGCGGCGCTCCTGCCGCTCAGTCGCACCGCGCAGTCGGGCCGCTCAGTCGAGCAGGTGGTGCAGGCGCACGTAGGCCGTCAGCTCGACGTTGCCGGCCAGCCCCATCTTTTCGATGAGCCGCGTGCGATAGGTGCTGACGGTCTGCACGCTGACCGAGAGCTGCTCGCCGATGGCCGTGAGCGAGAGCCCGGAGGCGATGAGGCGCAGCACCTGGAATTCCCGGTCCGAGAGCAGCTCGTGCGGCTCCTTGTCGGCCGCGCCCCCCAGCTCGGCGGCCAGCCGCTCGGCCAGCGCGGCGCTCACGTAGCGCCCGCCGCGAAGGACCTTGCGGACGGCGGCCACCAGCTCCTCGGGCACGGCCTGCTTGGCGACGTAGCCGGAGGCGCCGGCGCGCAGCGCGCGCACCGCGAACTGCTC
>JBDSFL010000335.1:0-3606 GCA_039919545.1 Thermoanaerobaculia bacterium
GATGAGGATCGACCTCGGCGACTACGAAGACAAACCCACGAACAAGCTGCCCGGCTTTCACGACCGCTTGACGCGCGTGCTGCCCAGCCTGTCGGAGCACCATTGCTCCGAGGGCGCCGTGGGGGGCTTCCTCTCCCGCGTGCGCGAGGGTACGTGGCTCGGGCACGTGGCCGAGCACGTGGCCATCGAGATCCAGAACCGCATCGGCATTCCGGTCAGCTTCGGACGCACGCGCGCCACGAAGGATCTCGGCGTCTACAACCTCGTCTACGAGATGGAGGAGGAGCGGGTCGGGATCAAGGCGGGGAAGCTGGCGCTGGACGTCGTCGAGGCCTGCGCCGAGAACGAGGTCGCCGGGCTGGAGTTCGACGAGCAGGTGGACGGCCTCAAGCGGCTGCGCGAGAAGGCCGCGTACGGGCCGTCGACGCGCGCCATCGTGGACGTGGCGATGACGCGCGGCATCCCCCATCTGCGCATGAACAGCAAGTCTCTCGTGATGCTCGGCACCGGGATCCACCAGAAGCGCATCCAGGCCACGATCGCCTCCACCACCTCGCACCTGGGCGTCGAGATCGCAGGCGACAAGGACACCACCAAGAAGCTCCTGTCCCAGCACGGCATTCCCGTGCCCAAGGGCTTCGTCGCGGACGACGAGGATGACGCAGTCGCCATCGCGAAGTCGCTCGGCTGGCCCGTGGTCGTGAAGCCGCTCGACGCCTCGCACGGGCGCGGCATCCTCACGAACATCAAGGTCGAGTCCGAGCTGCGCATGGCCTACAAGGATGCGCAGACCTTTCGCGACGACGTCATCGTCGAGCGCTTTCTCGAGGGCTTCGATTTCCGCTTCGTCGTCGTGAACGGCAAGTTCATCTGCGCGGCGCAGCGCGTGCCGGCCTATGTGGTGGGCGACGGCCGCCACAAGATCGCGGAGCTGGTCGAGGAGGCGAACAAGGATCCGCGCCGCGGCATCGGCCACGAGAAGGTGCTCACGAAGATCGAGATCGACGAGAACTCCCTCGCCCTGCTCGCGCGCTCCGGGCTCAACGCGTCGTCGGTGCCGAAGGAGGGGGAGACGGTCTACGTGAAGTCGACCGCGAACCTCTCGACCGGGGGTGTCTCCCGCGACGTGACCGATCTCGTCCACCCATCCAACATCCACATGGTCGAGCGAATCGCCAAGATCATCGGGCTCGACATCGCCGGGGTCGACGTCGTCTCGCCGACGGTGGAGAAGCCGATCGCCGACGTGGGCGGCGGCGTCGTCGAGGTGAACGCGGCGCCCGGCTTCCGGATGCACGTGGCTCCCTCCGAAGGCACCCCGCGCGACGTGGCGGGTGCGGTCGTCGATATGCTGTTCCCGCCGGGCGCGCCCTCGCGCATCCCCATCGTCTCGGTCACCGGGACGAACGGCAAGACCACCACGACGCGCCTCATCGCGCACATCGCCCGCTACGCCGGGCACCACGTGGGCCTCACGACGACCGAAGGCGTCTACATCGACAGCGAGACGATCATCAAGGGCGACTGCACGGGGCCGTCCTCGGCTCAGGCCGTCCTCCGCGATCCCACGGTCTCGTTCGCGGCGCTGGAAACGGCCCGCGGCGGGCTCATCCGGTTCGGCCTCGGCTACGACTGGGCCAACGTGGGCGTCGTCACGAACGTGGCGGCCGACCATCTCGGCCTGCGCGACATCGATACGCTCGAAGACCTCGCCAAGGTGAAGTCGCTCGTCGTCGAGCGCGTGTTCCCCGACGGCGTCGCCGTGCTGAACGCCGAGGACCAGTTCGCCCCGTGGATGGCCAAGCGCACGAAGGCGAGGGTCGCGCTCTTCTCGCTCGACCCGCAGAACGAGCTCTTCAAGGCGCACGTGGCCGCGGGCGGCCTGGGCGCCGTGATGGATCGCCACGACACGCTCTGCCTCTACCGCGCCACGCTGCGCATCCCGCTGGTGCACGCACGGCAAGTGCCGATCACGTTCGACGGCCGGGCGCGATTCAACATCGCCAATGCTCTGGCCGCCGCGCTCGCGGCCTTCGCCGCGGGCATCGACATGGAGGAGATCCGCGGCGGCCTCACCACGTTCCACCCGAGCCCGTTCCAGACGCCGGGCCGCGCGAACGTGTACGAGTTCCACGACTTCAAGGTGATGATCGACTACTGCCACAACCCCCACGCCATGTCGATGGTGGCGCCGTTCCTGGCGTCGATGAAGCGCGAGCGGCTGGTGGGCGTCATCAACTCGGCGGGTGACCGGCGCGAGGAGGACTTCGACGAGCTGGGGCGTTGCGCGGCGCCGCACTTCGACTACGTGATCTTGCGCGACGACGAAGACCTGCGCGGGCGGCCGCCCGGCGAGGTGTCCGAGCTGCTGAAGAAGGCGCTGGTGAAGTACGGCATGAAGCCCGAGAGCATCGAGATGGTGAAAAACGAGCCGGATGCGGTGCGCCGCGCGCTGGCGGTGGCCAAGAAGGGCGACCTCGTCGCGATCTTCGCGGATCGCATCGCCAAGGTGGCCGCGCAGGTGGACTTCGAGAGGCAGAAGGAGCAGCGCGCGACTTGAGGCGCGCGGCCCTGAACCGGCATGCGGCCGCGGGCGCTCTCGATGCGCCGCGGCATCCGGGGGCGGAGGCGTCGCGGTTGCGTTCGTCGCAGAGGGCCAGCCGGGGCCTGTCGATCCTGGTCTTCCTCGTGGCGTTTTCGTCGCTCGAAGCCGGCCGTTCGTACTCGCGGTCCGGCGACACCCTGCCTGCCGAGCTCCTTCCTCTCGCGATCCTGAAGAACGGGGGCCCCGATTTCACCGGGATCGAGGCGGACCCCGGCGTCTCGTACGGTTTCATTCAGAGCTCGCCCTTCCGGCTCGGACAGATGATCGGGAGCGGGCGCTTCGGCCATTTTCACCTGGCGGGTCTCGCGGGAATCCTGGTGAGCCCCAGCCGCGGGCTCTTCGTCTATAGCCCGATCCTTCTGCTGGGCGTCGTCGGACTCTTCCGCCTGAGCCAGTCAGGCGCGAGCGAGCATGCGGCGTCGCTGCTGTGGCATGCGGCGTTCTTCGTGCCCGCCCTTCTCGTTCTCTGCGTGTGGTGGCCGAAGTGGTGGGGAGGTCACTCGTTCGGCTACCGCCTCGTCTCGGAGCTGATTCCCGTGCTCCTCCTCCCCGCCGCGCTCGCCTGGGAAGCCGCGCAGAGTCCGTTGCGGGCTCTGGCGCTGGGGCTGGCCGTCGTCTCGATCGGCATTCACTCGCTCGGCACCTATGCGCCGAGCGCCTTCAATTCCGTTCCCGACAATATCGACCAGCATCCCGAGAGGCTCTGGAGCGTCCGAGACTCCGACGTCGCGCGGATGATCGAGGGACGGCGATGACGGGTCGTTCCGCCGAGAACCCGACTCGCCGAGACCAGGTCACCGGCGCCGGGATTACTCGGACAGGCTCCAGGGTGATCTCCCGGATCACCAGTCGTCGCGGCGCCCAGAATCCGACCCCTCTTACGTTCCCGACGGGCTCCTCGTACGAGGAGGCTGGTGTCAAACGGCGTGGGCCGCGCGGGTGGGTCTTGCGGAGCGAGATCAAGGCGCGTCGACCGTTGCTGGAGTTGGCTCTCCTGCTCG
>JBDSFL010000377.1:0-3990 GCA_039919545.1 Thermoanaerobaculia bacterium
CCGCGCGTCGTTCACCGTGAAGAACGCCTGATCCCAGAACACGGCCATCGTGGTGCGGATGCGCACCCGCGGATCCTGCACATCGATGAGGCCGGTCAAGTCCACCGGCATCGTCTTCGTCTTCCCGGCGGGAAATCCGAACGATTCCATCGCCACGCGCCAGCCGCCGCGTCCGTCCGGCACCTCGAGCACGGGAGGAAAGGGCTTCAGGTCGCTTCGCTGCGAGATGGAGACGTTGATCGACGTGTCGCCGTAGAAGATCCAGCCGTCCAGATAGAGCACCACGCGGTCGGCCGCGGCGAGCGGCCCCAGATCGAGAATCAGCGCGTGCTCCTGCCGCAGGCCCTGGTAGGCCGTCTCCGGTCCCGGAGTCACGCGGCGCTCGTCGCGCGCCAGCAGCAGGTCGGTCACGTCGGTGGTCACGCCGCCCGCCTCCGACCACGCCCGCCGCGGCGCGCGCGGGGCGGCCACGGTGAAGAGCTTCTTTTCCAGCGGCCCGGGGATGGTGCGCTCGTTGGGCACGACGAGAGTTCCCTCGGGATGATCCACGGCCAGGAGGCGTGCCTCGTCCACGAAAACGGCCTCCCACAGCTCTTCGGTGTAGTCGATGAGGAGCTTCCCGTCTGCGGTGGGGGAAAGGAACGCGCCGTCGATGAAGAGCCACTCCGTGGGGTCGGCGCCCGCGAGGTGGACGCCGTCGTACAGCAGCCCGATCGGCGCTCGCCCCAGCGCATCGCTGATGAAGGTCCACGCCCCGGTGCGGCCGTCGTGCGCGTAAACGAAGGGGCACGAGCCCTTCAATATCTGGACTTCGCGAACCACGGTCCGCGCGCGCGCATCCAGCACGTTCTGCGGGATGCCATTGGGAAACAGGACGCGCACCACGTCGGCACGCGCATGGCTGCCGAGCCCGGCATGGGTGGGCAGCACGCCCACCGTGCGGGCCACGTACAGGTCACCCGCCTTCACCTCCACGAGCGCGCCCACGCCCGCGCGGTTCACCTTGCCCGATCCCTGCGGCAGCCCTTCGACCACGATGTCCAGCCAGCCGTTCGCGTTTCCGCCGTCGTTCGTCAGCACGCTGGTCTGTCCGGGACGGCCGAGCACGAGATCCAGATCGCCGTCGTGATCGACGTCGAGCGCGAGCATGCGTTCAGACGCGACGGCGCTCTTCGGCGCGATCGGCCACGCAGCGAAGCCGTTCGGCCCGCTGCGCCGCAGCACGACGAGGCCCTTGGCGCCGCTCACGGCGAGGTCGGGGAAGCCGTCGTTGTCGAGGTCCGCCAATACCAGCGACTTTCCCTCGATCGAAGCGACGCTCTCCGTCGCGTCGCTCTGCTCCCGCTGGAACGTGAGGCTCCCCTGATTGATCATCACGACGAGGCCGCGGCTCTCGAGCACCACGAGATCCGGCGTTCCGTCCGCGTTCAGATCGTCGGCAGCCACGTCCAGGCAGCCCGCCACGCCGAGCGCCTGCGTCTTGAACCGGCCTTGCCTCAGGTTCAGGCGCAGCTGCAGCACGCCCTGCGCGTCGATCGTCACGAGATCCGGATCACCGTCGCGATCCAGATCCACGACGATGGCCTGTCGCGATTGCACGTTCTGCTCACTCGGATCACCCAGGCCCGCGGAGATGTCGGTGAACGTGCCGTCCAGGTTGTTGCGCACGAGCCGATCGGCACGTCCGCCTCCGGAGAGATAGATGTCGAGGTCTCCGTCCAGGTCCACGTCGGCGAAGACGGCCTGCGTGTACGGCGCGGGGATCGCGTAGAGCTCCGGCGCGCCGCTGTTCTTCAGGTCCACGCGCCGCAAGGTGATCGA
This sequence comes from Thermoanaerobaculia bacterium, assembly GCA_039919545.1. Classification (GTDB taxonomy): domain Bacteria; phylum Acidobacteriota; class Thermoanaerobaculia; order UBA5066; family UBA5066; genus JBDSFL01. Next base: position 1,822 of record JBDSFL010000377.1, read on the forward strand.
GGGCTGCTCGGCGATGCCTTTCGATTCGCGCAGCGCCACCGGGATCGCGGCGCTTCCTTTCGGCCGGAGCGACGCTTCGAGCGGGGCCGAGAACCGGGCCACGGGAATGCCGGCGATGTTCGTGAAGAGCTCGGCGAGCGACTGCTGGTAGCGCGGCGTCACCCGCTGCAGGTTCTCGATGACGCGGGCCTTCAGCGAGGCCCCCTTCGCGTCCCCCTTCTCCAGCAGGGCGCGGCCTTCGGTGAGAAACGTCTTCGTCTTGGCATCGCCGTCCGCCAGCAGGCGTTCCAGCTCGGTGAGGTTCGCGCGCGCCCCCGCGTCGTCGGACGGCGCCTCGAGCTGAACGGCAAGTAGCTTCAGGCGCGCGGGCAGGTTCGCGGGCGAGGCCGCGAGGATCTCGTTCAGCAGCCGCTTCCGTCCGCCGCGCGCGTCCGCCGAGGTGGTTGGCGCGCCTCCGCCCGTTTCCATCGCCTTGATCAAGCGCCAGCGCGATTCCAGATCGCGCGCGTCGAGCGAGGCCGCCTTCGCGAGCGCCGCGCGCGCGGGCTCCGGTCGATTGCGCGCCTCCTCCAGCACGGCGGTGAGCGCCCAGAGATCGGCGCCTGCCGCACCGCCCGCCTTCACCGCCCGCTCGAGCAGCGTCGCGCTCCCGGGCAGGTCTCCGTCGCGCAGAGCCGCGATGGAAGCATCGGCCCAGGGAAGCGCCTCGTTCGGCACGAGCGCGCCCAGCTTCTCGAAGGTGGCGCGCGATTCCTTGTTCTTCCCTTCCTCGAGCTGGGCGAGGCCGAGGTTGCGAGCCGAGAGGATTTTCGAAGCCTGCTCCGCCGTCGGGACGGCTCCGGCCCCGTGAAGAGTCAGCGTCATCAAGAGCACGGTGAGCCGCAGGGTCTTCCTCATCGGGAAGTCATCATCGGGAAATTCTTCCTTTCGCCTCGGCGCCCGTGAGCACGCGCGGCGTCTCGCCCTCGTTCCACAGCACGCGGCTGCCCGCCCGCACGTCGTTCAGCGTCTCGCGCCGGCCGTCGGGCCAGCGCACCTCGAGGCGTTCCGCCTGCGCTTCGCTTCCGATGCCGAAGAGCAGCTCGCGCGATGACTGCGACAGGTACGACGAGCCCGCGCGCACCTCGCGAAGCTGCATGCGGCCGCCGCTCCAGAGCCGCACCACGGCCCCCAGAGCCTCGCGATTGAAGCCGGCACTCATCCCCAGGCGCACGCGCACGCGTCCCGATCCCGCGGCGTCTCCCCAGCCATTCCGGTAGAGCAGCACCGGCCCGCGGAAGCAAGACACGACGATCTCCGGCGCGCCGTCGCCGTCCAGGTCGCCATACGCCAGGCCGCGCGCGTTCTCGAGCGTGTCGAAGCCCTCCACCCACGCCCGCTCCTCGAAGGTGCCGTCGCCGCGATTCCAGAAAAGCTTCTTGGGCGTGCGCGAGGCCATGCCGTTGGCGCCGAAGTCGATGCCGCCCCACACGCCGTCGTGAAACGCCACGCCCTCGCGTCCCATCCCGTTCCAGAACGCGATCTCGTCGTCCACGCCGCCAGCGGCCGCATCCCACATGCCGTTCACGACGAGCAGGTCCTCGCGCCCCTTGCCGTCGAGGTCCACGAACTCCGTCCCCCACGCCCAGCCGCCGTCGGCCACGCCCGACTCCTCGGACGTTCGCGTGAACACGCGGCCTCCGCGGTTTCGAAACAGGCCGTCCCCGCGCGAGCGGCGCGTCATGATGCGAGCCATCATCGGCCGCACCAGCGCCGCTCCCGGCATCTTCGGCATGGGCCAGCGGCGGTCGCGCAGGATCCAGCGATACGGCGTCCAGTAGTCCGTCACGTGCAGGTCCCAGCGGCCGTCGCCGTCGTAGTCGCCCCACGAGGCGCCCATGCCGTACCCCTCGTCCTCGGTGCCGCTGGCCTTGGCGATGTTCACGAAGCGGGGGTGGCCAGGCGTGGAACGGTTCTCGAGGAGCGCGTTCTTGCCGAAATCGTTGGCGACATAGATGTCGTCGTCGCCGTCGTCGTCGAAGTCGCAGGCCGAAGCCGCGAACCCCCAGCCGATGTCGGCCAGCCCCGAGGCGGAGGATTCGTCCACGAAAAAAGGGGTGTCGGCCGCGCCGCCGGCCACGTTGCGAAAGAAGCGGTTCGGGGTGCCGTTGAAGCCGTTGTACGCCGGGC
>JBDSFL010000432.1:0-6344 GCA_039919545.1 Thermoanaerobaculia bacterium
AATGCGGTCGGCGGCGGCTCCTAACCCTGTGGGTAAGTCGCCAGGATCCCTTCGACCATCCGACGCGCCACGGCGTGGAGGCCGCTTCCGGTCTCGGCGAAGATCTCGCGTGCCAGCTGGCGGGTGCGCTGATGCCTGCCGAGCGCGGTGTAGAGCGGCCGGAGATACTTCATTCGCCCGACGCTGCCGAGCACCTCGCGCACGCGCGTGAAGGCCGGCTCGTACGCGGAGCTTGCCGCGATCGTGAGCCATTCGACGAGGATCTCGTGATTGCCGCGATCCGAAAGGTGCAGCGTGCCGTCGAGCCAGGCGCACGAGTCGGCGTCCAGCGCGCGCGGCAGCTGCTGCAACGTGATGAGCGTCTCGTCGGCATTCCAGCCGGCGATCTCGTCGGCCGTCGGCCGGATGCCCTCGGGCCAGGCCTGAGCCCGGGCCGTCAGCGCCTCGAGCTTCGGCGAGCGGAACACCGGCGCGTTCGCGGGCATTCCGGGCTGGTCGATCCACTCGTCGGCGCGCACGTCCGCGCGAGCCCCGGGCAGCTTCTCGTCGAGAAACGCGAGGAAATCGTCCGACGTGATCGAGGTGAAACGGAAGCGCGCGATGTACTCCTTCACGAAGAGGTCGAACCGCTCGCGACCCACCGTCCGCTCGATGAGCACGAAGAGCCGCGCCCCCTTCTCGTACGGAACCCGCGAGTACGCGTCATCGGGATCCACGCCCTGAAGATCGAATCGCAGCTTCGTCAGGGGTGAACCGGGGCCCAGGCGCGCGAGGTCGGTATCGAGCCCCTTCTGGCCGATGGCCCAGCCCAGCACCGCCGCTTCTTCGCCGTGCAGCGCTTCCAGGATCCGCCGCTCGGCCCACGTCGTCGCGCCTTCGTTCAGCCAGAAGTGATCCGCGGTAGCGTTCGTGACGATGTTGCCCGTCCATGAATGGGCCAGCTCGTGCGCCACGACACCCACCAGCGACCGGTCTCCCGCCAGGAGCGTCGGGGTGAGGAACGTCATGCGCGGGTTCTCCATGCCTCCATAGGGAAAGGACGGCGGCAGGACGAGCATGTCGTAGCGGTCCCACTCGTAGGGTCCGAAGAGGCTTTCCGCCGTCGTGATGAAGGTCTCGATCTCGGCGAATTCCCACGCGGCCTTCTCCACGGTGGCCGGCTCGGCCCACACGCGCGAGCGCGGGCTCAGATCGCGTGAGGAAAGCTCCCCCACGGCCAGCGCGAGCAGATACGGAGGGATCGCCTGCGGCATCTCGAAGAGGTACGTCCGCGTTCCCGGCTTCGTCCCGGGGCGCGTGCCAGCCGGCCCCGCCGACATCACCGCCACGAGCGGCTCGGGCACCGTCACCTCGGCGCGATAGCTGACGCGGGCCCGCGGGGTGTCTTGAAGCGGGACCATCGTGCGCGCGTGGATCGCCTGGCACTGGCTGAAGAGGAACGGATGACGTTTCCCTTCGGTCTGCGCCGGCGTGAGCCACTGGAGGGCGATGGCGTCCGGCGAGGTCTCGTACGCGATGGCGATCTCCTGAGTCGCCGCGGGCAATTGCAGCCGCAGCCGCCGGCCGAGGATCGCGTCCTCGTCACCGAGCTCGAACGGAATCGGCGTGCCGTCTCCCGCGCGGATCGCGTGAATGGTGAGGGACTTCGTGTCGAGATCGAGCACGCCCGATTCCGCCTTGTCCAGATGCAGCAGCACCGTGCCGTCGATCACCCGACGTTCGAAGTCGACGGCGAGCTTCAGCGTGAGGCTGCGGGTGCGGGGTTGCTGGTCGTCGAAGGAGGAGTGTGGGTCTCGAGTGCTCACGGGCGAGGAGGATACAGCCCGCACGTCAGTCCCCGCGTGGGATGTCCACCGGCTGGCTCATCGCCCAGTCGATGGCTGTCGGGATCTCTGCGGACGGAAGGCCACGCCAGTAGATGGTCCACTCCGGCTGCCGCGCGAGGCCGTCGCAGAGCTTGATGTACCAGAAGCTGATCGGGTTGTCCGGCCGCGCACGCCAGAAGACGATGGGGGTATCCAGCGCCAGCGCGTCCCACACGTCGCGTGCGATGCCCTCTCCCTGCGCCTCGGCCGATACCGCGAACTTCGTGAGATAGGCGCCGAGAGGCGCGTCCATGACGATCGCACAGCCGCTGTAGCCTTCCTCCAGGTAAACCCGACCCGGAGTTCGCGCGAAAAAATCCTCGCCGGGCGCGCGTCCGAAGCTCGAGGAAAGGAGCTCCTTCAGTCGCGTCCGGTCCACGCCCTCCCAGCCCTCGTGGCGCACCACGCGCGCCCCGCGCCGGAGCAGGGTGCCGGCGCCCTTCACGGTGAACAGCTCCTGCAAGAGGTTCAACGGAGACGTGACGGCGACGGTGAAGGAAGACGTCGAGGTCTTCTCGCAGAGGCGCCGCGCCTGTTCCACGATCAGCGCTTCCTTGCGCGAGAGCTCCTTGCTCGCGAGCAGCGCGGGCACATCGGTCGTCAGGTTCACGAGCGGAACCAGCACGCCGCCCTGCCGCAGCCCGCCGGGGCGATGCAGGAAGAGAAGCTTGCGCGTCTTCAGCTCCTCGAGCAGCTCGCCCAGGCTCTGGAGGCGCTCGCCCGGACGCTCGCCCTCGACCGCATCGAAGACGACCACCGGCATGACGCCGTCGGCCACACACTCGGTGACGCGCGCGGCCAGCTCCGGAGTTCGCGAAGGCAATTCCTTCAGGCGAACCCCGGCCGCTTCGAGATGGCGACGCAGGCGGCGCGCGTGCTCTGCCGCGTCGGCCGGCTGGAAGATGCCGAGCACGAGCGTCGGAAAGAGGTCGAGCGCTTCGAGGAACTTCAGATCCTGCGCGACGGCGTCCGCCGCGACCGCCATGACGTTCGCATCGATGGCGATGGCCGCGAACTGCTCCCGCGGGCGAGCGCGGAAGAGGCCGAGATACAGCCGCGCCTCGGAGGGACGGCCGGTGCTCTCGAGGAACCGGAGGACGACGTCCTGCGGCGCGAGCTCGGGCGGCTGCGCGAGGGACGGTGTGCGATCGGGACTCATGCGGCGAGCAGGATACCGAGCCTCACTTGCGGCCGCTCGCCTCGCCGAACCCTTCGATCACCGAGACGCCGTACCGGCGTTCGAGCGCCGCGATGACGATCCTCTTCCCGTCCGGTGAGATCGCGAATGACTCGGTCTCGAAGTTCGGGTCGAAGCCGGCGACCTGGCGCCTCGTGGCGCGGGGGTCTTTCAGCTCCGGATCGAAAGCCTGCTCGAAGACTCCGTTCACGCCCCGCTCGTCCTGCGCAACGAAGTAGAACCGCCTGCCGTCGGCGCTCCAGCGCGTGCGGCCGAGCTGCACCTCGGTGGGCCGGCGCGGAGAGACGTCGATGATCTGCGGCACGGCCTTGCCGTCGTCGGACCGATAGAAGGCGATCGGCCCCACGTTGATGCCGGGGCAGGCGACGAATCGCCCGTCCGGCGAGAGGTCGGGGGTGCCGGTGGCCCCGTTCACCTGTTCGGTACGTGAGCCATCGAGACGCACCCGCCAGAGACCGGTCTTCTTCGGATTCCCGGACACGTAGACGACCCAGCCCGCGCTCGACATCGTGGGGTTCTGCGCGTCGAAGCCGTCGTTGCTCACCCGTCGCGGCGCGCTCCCGTCCGGCTCCGCCGTCCAGATCTCGAGATGGCCGGTCCTTCCCGAGCTCCAGAGCGGGTGACCGTCGGGCGTGTAGCCGGGGTCCCAGTCGTCCGCCTGGTGCTCGGTGATCCGCCTGAGCGCACCCGTCTTCACCGAGACCTCCCAGACGTCGAGGTTCCCGCTTCGATCCGACGAGAACGCGACCGACTGGCCGTCCGGTGAGTAGACTGGCTGACGGTCCGTGTTCGTGCCGCGCGTGAGCCAGCGCGGGCTCCGTGCGGAGTCGTCCAGCGCGTACTCGACGAGGTTCTCCCGCGCGCTGCGGCTGTCCACCACGAGGCGTCCGTCCGGCAACGTGTCGATGTTCGTGGTCTCGAAGGGCAGCCAGAGCAGCGAACCGCTCGTGCCCGCGCGAACGTCCTGGCGCACCAGCTGGCTCGCTCCGAACCTCACCAGCAGCGACTGGACGTAGAACAGGCTGCGGCCCGCCGGGCTCCACACCGCGCCCGAGGAAACACCCAGGCTCGCGGGGGCCTGGAGCGAGCGGCTCTTCGACCCGTCGACAGGAACGAGCTCGTAATTGACGGCGGAGCTGCCGAAGCCCGAGGTGACCAGCACCACGATCGAGCGCCCGTCCGGACTGAACCTCGGAGCGCGCACGAAGCGGTTTGCCCACCGCGCGATTTCTTTCGGCTCCCCGCCTTCCGGGCTCACGAGATGAAGACTGGCGTTCACCTCCGGACCGGCCTTCTGGAGCCGCACGAACGCGATCGACTTTCCATCGGGAGACCAGTCGCCGTCGGCGACCCGGGTCGCCACGCGGCGCGCCGTTCCCCCCACGACCGGGGCCCGATACAGATCGGTCTTCACCATGTTCTGTGCCGCGAAGTTGCCCAGATCCCGCTCGCCGCGAGCGAAGAGAATCTGCGTGCCATCGGGCGAGAACCGCGGCGCTCCGTCTGGACCGGGCGTGATGGCGACCTCGTCACCGGTCGCCAGCTGCTTCAGCCAGATGCGCGACGTGCCGTCGCGGCTGGACGTGAACGCGATCGTGCGGCCGTCGGGTGAGACGGCGGGCTCGAAGTCGAGGCCCGAGTGCGTGAGCGGCTTCACCGCGACGAGCCGGCGCTCCGGCCCAGGCGAAACCGCACGAAAGAACATCGCGCCGAGCGCGGCCGAGAGCAGCCCCGTGGCGACGAAGGCGATCCAGCGCGGACGCCCCCGGCGGGGCGCCGGGATCGAGACCTCGCCGGCAGCGGTGGAGGTGGAGGAGGACGGGACCGAGACCGAACCCGATACAGCGTCCAGCGCGAACGCCAGATCGTGCGCGGAATGGAAGCGATGCGCCGGATCCTTCTCGAGACAGTGCCGGACGATGCGGTCGAGCGCGCCCGGGGCATGCAAGCCGCTGTCGGACAGGTCCGGCACGTCCTCGCGCAGGATCGCCGTCATCGACTCGACGGGCGTCGCGCGCCGGAACGCGCGGCGCGCCGTGAGCATCTCGAAGAGCACCGCGCCGAAGGAGAAGATGTCCGAGCGGGCGTCGGCGGCCTGGCCCTTCACCTGCTCCGGCGACATGTAGCCAACCGTGCCGAGCACGGTGCCGGCCTCGGTCTGCTGCCCTGCGCGATGTCGCGTCCGATCTCGAGCGCCTTGCGGACCGGGATCGGCCCCTCTCCCAGCTTTTCGCGGAGCGTGACGCCCTCGAGCAGCTCCATCACCGCGTAGGTGATGGAGCCTTCGCGCCCGAAATCGTGAATGGCGAGGATGCCGGGATGCGACAGCGCGGCCACGGCGCGGGCCTCGGCCTCGAAGCGTACGAGCGCAGCTGAGTCGCTGGACAGCGATTCCGGAAGAACCTTGACGGCCACGTCCCGACCGAGCCGTGTGTCGCGCGCCCGGTAGACCTCGCCCATTCCACCTGCCCCGAGCGGAGTGTTGATCTCGTAGCTGCCGAGGCGCGTGCCGGGGGCGAGCGTCATGCGCGAATGGTCTCCCTCGAGCTGAGCGGCACGGAGTGAGGTTACGCCACGCCCTCGTCGCGGGATCGGCCGCGTCCACCGACTCGCCCGCATAATTGCGCGCGGCGGGAATCGCGCATCGCGTGCTGACCTCCGCCTGGAGATGACGCCATGAGATCGCTGGGGAAGAGATCGGAAGGCGCGCGGCTCGAGCGAATCAAGGCGTCTTCGCGCTGGATCGACGGGAGCTTCCGCAACGTGCACCCGATCCTGTCCGGCCTGCGGGAAGCGGGTGCGGTGATGCCGACCATCCGCGACTTCCTCTGCGGCGGCGAACGCCGCGTGCCCGGCGCGCGGCTGCCATCGGTGAACCCCCTCGAGCCCTGGAGCCGCCCCGCCGAGACCGGCTTGCGAGCGACCTGGCTCGGGCACTCCACGGTCCTGATCGAGATCGACGGCGTTCGCGTCCTGACGGATCCCGTCTGGGGTCCGCGTGCGTCGCCCTCGCGCTTCGCCGGCCCGAAGCGGTTCCAGCCCGTGCCGGTTTCGCTGGACGCCATGCCGCCCGTCGATGTGGTGGTCGTGTCGCACGACCACTACGACCACCTCGACTACCCCACGATCCGCGTGCTCGCCAGACGCGGCGTTCCGTTCGTGACGTCGCTCGGCGTGGGCGCGCACCTGGAAGCCTGGGGAGTGCGGCCGGAGCTGATCACCGAGCTCGACTGGTGGGAATCGCATGCGCTGCCGAACAGCTCCGTCGTGGTGACCGCCGC
>JBDSFL010000437.1:0-4123 GCA_039919545.1 Thermoanaerobaculia bacterium
ATCGCAGAACAATCGCGGGACATTCGGGGAAAGCGGGAGGATCTGCACGCCGTCGGCCGTTTCCTTAACCGGTATGGCGATCGTGGTCAGGCCGCTGCTCAGGACCGCGATCGAGGAGATCTCCGGATCGGCGAACCCGTCAGGGTCGCTGACCGTCACGGAAAGGATTTGCACCTCGCCGTCCACCTTTCGGTTTTCGCGCTCTTGCAGGCTCGCTAGACGGCTCGGGTACTCGACGCTTTCAATCTCCCGCACGAAAGCGAGGGTATATGGAAGGCAGATGTCGAGGTCTGCCAAACCGGCGCGCGCTACGTTCTTTCCGGTCTTGTCGCCGAGTTGGTAGCGGAAGGCTGTATTGAACTGGCCCGGTACGTATCCGATATATTGCGGTCGATCATCCAAGTCCTGGAGCGAGTCTTTCGCGGCTTGCACAGCATTGATGATGCCTTCCAACTCAGAGCCGCTGCGATCGAGCGACAGCTTGAACTTCCTCGGCGCGAAGCTCCGTCCCTCAGCCACGCCCTTAACAACGACGCGTTCGGACAACAGATGGGTGGTGAGAAATCCCGTGCCGAACCTCCCGGTTGTTGTTGGGCGTCCCGTGCTGTCATTCGTCCGGTCCTTCGATGACACCTGCTCGATAAGGAAACGAATATTCTCTGCCGAGAACGCGCTCCCATTGTGCTTGAAGGTGACGTGAGCATCTGCGTCGTCCAGGCCCGCTTCGATGCGAACGCGGACCTTACCATCGATATTCACGTCCTTGGCATTCTGGATCAACTCCCAGACCCAGCGCTTTGATGTCGTGGGAGATGCATCCGCACCGGCACGGAGCTTCGACAGCTCCTCGTGGATTTTCGTCGCGATGTTCCGGTTATGGGCCTTCTCTTGCGAGGCCGAGAATTGTGATTTGAACGTCACTAACGGCCGACCCTCTTGATCGAGTTTACCGAACGTGAGTGTGACATGGGCTGGAAAAGCATCAACCCCTGCCCACTGAAGGCCAGGGATGCGTTTCTTGAGCTCACATCTTCCAGCGGGAAGGGCAGGCGAGAAACAAGTCAATCAAGGAAACCCGCAGCCAGGATAGACGCTCAGCTTGGGTTACGAATATTCGGCCCGAGGCGTACCGTCAACAGGAATCTGCTACACGTTGCGACTGCTGGGTCTCGGAAAGCTCGGCGCCCGGCCTCGAAGGCCGGGCGTGTTTTTGTGGCTCCTATGACAGATCAGTGGGTCCATTGAGAGGGTAAGAAGAGGGCACCCCGCTCGTGGCGCAGGATAGCTGCTGACTAAGGCTGCGAGACTGCGAGGTAGAGCGGAGTGCCGAAGAAGAGCTTATGGAAGAAGCTGCTCGGTGTCGAGCAGGGCGTCATAGAAGGCTGAGATCTCGAGGAGGCCGAGGGAGCGTTCGTGGTCAGCCTTCGCCCGAACAATCGGTCGGCTAAGCGATTTCCTGACTGTCGCCGGAAATGCCCGGTCTATGACCAAGGTTCCGGGGGCCGGAGATGGCGAGGAATGGACCTGGGCACGTGCAGCCCTGGCACTGCGGGTTTAGTGCGTCGAGCCGTCAGCTGCCTGGACTCGTTCCACATCGTTCAGTGGGCGAAAACCCTCGATCTGGTTCGTCGCGACGTCTGGAATGATCTTCGGCAGCGGCTGCTCCCGAAAGGGCGCGTGAGCTCAAGCACGCCCGGTGGGCGCTCTGGAAGAGCCCCTGAGGATCTCTCGGCCAGGCAAAGGGAAACGCTCGCTTGGATTTTCGATCGCCTTTCCGTGTCAGCTGCGGATTCCGGCCAAGCCGAGTCAGCCACTCCAAGACTGCTGAGGAGGCTTATTACGCACTCCCATTGAGCCTTCGCACAAAAAGGAAGCTGCCAGAAAGTGGACCAAAGATCGCGAGATTTCTTAGAAAACAGAAAGGAACGAAGAAAGCCTACTTAAGATCGATCAGAGTGCTTGACGTCGAGCCCGTCATAGAACGCCGCCGCGCTCTTACTTTGCCTGTGCGATGCCGGCTGCGGAGACTGCTTCGAGGAGTTCTCGCTGACGCCGCTCGATCTCACGGAGTTGAGATTGATCCTGTTCGAGCTGTTCGAGCGTTTCCTTCGGTAGGACTGCCTTGATCTTCTCGACCAGCTCGAGCGCGCTTCTCGCGGCGGCAAATGCCTGCGCGGCGGGATTGCCGAACCGCTCCAACAGCTCCGATTGTTTACGCATGATCTCCACTACAGGCTCAGAAATCTTGACGGCGTCCGAAATCTCCCTGGCAAGCCGTACCGACTCCCACGCATCCGCGTGCCGCAAATCGCGAACCAACCGAGTGACCTGATCCGTGGGCGACTCGCTCATTGGCCTATTCCCTTGATTTTCATAACCGTTTCGAGGGTACTGCCAAGTTCGTCGCGGGCCTCGGCGAGTGCCTTCGCTTCGCTTTTCAGTATCTTCCGATCCACCTCTACCGTCAACAACCGTGCACCGCCGATGCCAGAGACGATGGAGCCGACGAATTCAGCCACGGAGAAAGTAATGACTGCGGGGGGAGGTCCGAAGACCGAAGCCTTAGCTAGCGAACCGTATAGGCCCCAGAACACGACCGCCGCGACGCCCCCGACAAGAACGTTTCCGAACCAACCGGGATGCCAGACGTTCGCCTTTGAGTCTCGATGTGGCATCTCGAGTCCTCCGGCTATGACCGCGTTCGAAAGACCGCCGACGCACCCGCCGAAGAAGACGAGGCCGAAAATGAGCCAGATCATGGCAGCTTCACGATCGGAAGGATTCTAACCCCGACCGCCTAAGCGATACTGAATGTTGGTTGGATAAACTGTTCGGCATGAACTCTGTCTTGCCGGACTTCTGAACCTGCTTATTATCACCGGCCCACAGAGGGCGACCGAAATCCCGCGAAATTGTACTCGGGAGACGTCATCCAACGCTCTACAGGAGTCCGAGCGTCGAGAGGCGGATCGTCATCGCCTGCTCGCTGACGTCAAATTCTCGAGCCAGCTGCAGAACGTGGTGGTCAAGCAGGGGTTCGCCTGCGGCGAGACGAGATGCCCTGTCACCCACGAGGTGCTGAGGCATCAATAGGGCCGCTGCGAACTGGTTGGCCTCGATCTCTTTCGGGTCAACTCCGGTGGTGGCCCGTTCGCCACGTTGACTGATGAAGTTACCGCGATCGACATGAACGTGCGATCCAGGTTGGAACTGATGACGGAGGAGGAAATGGCCAAGTTCATGGGCGATCGTGAAACGCTGGCGAACGGGCGCGTCATGCTCCTGGACACAAATGAAAGACTCCTCGGCGTTGGTGACGAGGAGACCCGAGACATCTACACCGAGGTCCGCACGCACTACTGGCAGGCCAACCTGACGGGCGATCTGCTCAACATCCACCGGTGCTTGAGAAATGCGGAGGCGGAGTACGAGCCGGTCGGCATGTTGACGAGCGTTCCGGATGCTCATCGAGGTGTACGAGCTCGTGCGAGTTTCCGCGTGAGGGATTTGAAGACGCCAGGGGGCAAGGCGAGTTTTTCAGCGAGTTCTGCGTGAACGGCCGCCGAGGTGGTCGCGGCGTCCTTCTTCGGGGGCGATGAGGCGTACAAGTCCTGGATTGGTACGCCAAGTACGCCAGCGACCTGCCAGAGGGTGTGGGCAAGGACCCGCTGTTTGCCAGTCTCCAGGTTCGAGATCGATGACCGGGTCACCGCCGGCTGCAAAGCGTCGCCGAGTTGCTCCTGCGTCATGTGGCGATTCCGCCGGAAGTCCTCCACCCGTCGGCCGAGTTCCCCGTAGAACGGCTCTATGTCATTCGTCACGGGCTAGAGGGTAGTTCTGGACGGCGATGATGTCAAGTAATACTTGCGACAGTAATACTGAATCACCCATTATTGCGACTGTATCGCTTGACAGCGTATCTGCCGGGACGTACCATCGTTCTTCGAAGCTGCTAAGAATCTAAGAAAGGAAGTGAAGAGCGATGTCGAAGACCAACGGCCTCAAGCCGGGCGAGGCGGTCCCTGTCTCCGGGCTATACCAGCAGATTGGGCCGCGCGGCGCCAAGGGTTCGGAGGTGACCTCCGTCAAGGGGGAGCCGCTCCCCCCCACGCCTGCGAAGGGC
>JBDSFL010000486.1:0-5194 GCA_039919545.1 Thermoanaerobaculia bacterium
CTCTTTCCTGTTCTGATCTTCACGGGTGGCTCCTTTCCTCGGGAGAGGTCTCTTCGTACAGCCATTCTCGCTGCTTGAAGGGAGCCGTCCTCTCATCCCACTTTCAACACGCTTCGGGACATTCCCCGACCACATGCTTGGGTACGCCAAGGAGCTCTATGCTGATTTTCGCGCTAAGTTTCCGGACTTAGGGGCCAAGCTCGGCAACACCATATCGATTTCCATGGAATCCCCTCCTCCTAGACCGATACAGGTTGCGGACATGCTTTCGAATGCGTGGTGGCAATACCAAGAATATTTGGCCTCTCCTCCTTCGGAAGTTAGAAGAGCCGGGGTCGATAAGATCCTCGGTCGGCAAAAGACCGACCTGATCAAGTACTTCAGCGGTGATGTGATGGAAAAAATGCTGGATCGCAAAGCGAAGACACCGGGCCGGACCTGGACGATTCGTTAGCGAACGACGGGATGCGGAGTGTTACCCTCTTGCCTCCGAGTTTCGTGTTCGCGCGTATCGATCTCCGCTTTTGCTCTGACCCAAAACTGTATCAGTTTCGCCGCTCACACCATACCCCGGCCTGTTGCCCGGTTTTCTTCGGACCTCGAGACCGCGAACCCTACGATAGAGGCGTTGCGGTGAGGTAGCCGTCAAAATCGGAGCGATCCATGAGTACCTGATGGATGGGCCATGCGGCAATTATAGTGCGCCCGAAGCGCTCAAGAGGGGCGACGCGGTCTTGCGCAACGATCGATATCGTACGTCGTCGTTCGTCTCATGATTCCTCGCGAGTGTGTATCAAGACAGACTGGCTCCATTGTTCGAGCTCAAGTCGCCCCAGGCTTCGGTGCCGTGGGAAGGCTCACGAGTTGGGACGAAGCGTGGTCGCGGAGAGCGTGGCTGTCTGCGTCCGGCAGGTTTCCGTTGACGAGCCAAATCACCCCGTCAGGGTTGTCGTGCGCCCAGCCGGCAAGCGTGAACGAGAACAGATCATCGGCACCTGCCTTAGCCGCCTCCCCACTGAGGGCACGGAGCCGGTCAATCGGTCTTCGGAACCGCTTGTCGAGCACCGTCACCCATACCTCGAAGGATCCGAACCCGAACAGCTGCTCGACGAGTTCCGGCCGGACAGCGAGCTCGGCGTATTTTTCAACCTTAGCTGAGCGGAAGTGCGTGAGCGATTCCTGCCCGCGGTCGTGCTCGCAGAACACGAGGCGAGGTACGTCATCGACCTCGAACACCATCACCAGGTCCGGCTGCGGCATCGGGAGGCCGGAGAACGTATTCGGGAGGGGTCGCTCCAAGGTCGACGCGAACAGCAGGTGCGCATTCTTCATTTCGCCGAAGCCCATGGCGAGGTGGTTGCATTCCCGCTGGTGCGGCAGAAACGGCGGCTGAATCCCGGCATCGAGAACGAGCGGCAGACGCGACTTCTTCGGGAACAGCAGATCGACGAGGCGTTGGAAGGGGGCACCCTTCGCCGCACTTCGAACTTCATCGATTCCCAGCTTCAGCCCCTCGGCCGTCGGGAGCGCGTAGATGGGACGCCCTCCCCGAACGACCGGTTCCTGCCACAGCGAGACGAGCCCCCGTCCAGCAAGCTTCCGCATCCGTTGCCCGACCGCCTCGATCGACTTCCCGGGAAAGAAGATGCGGCCGATCTGCCCGTAGGAAAGGACGCGAAGGCGAGAGAGGGCGCCGAGAATCTCGCGGTCCCGCAACGTGGTGAGGAAATCCGCTCTCGTGGAGGGGCTGGTCTCTTCGCCGACCCTCTTCGGGAGGGTCTTCGTTGTAGGACGAAGAGGGCGCACTCGGAGATTGGCTTGCACGACGCTTTCGGCATCTGTCTCGGTCACTCGATCACTCTGCGAGTGAGGCGTGTGCAAGGCTCCGTCGCTGGTAGACGGAAGGAGAGTCTGAGGAAGGAGGGACATGGGAATGGGGGTGGGGTTGACAGCCGCGTCGAATGGAGCGTAGAGCGAAACGTGCACCTATGACCGACCAGCCTCCGTCTTCGTGGGGATTCCCCACGAGACCTTCCAGTACGGTTTCTCGCCCCGACACACGTCGTGGGCTGTGGGAATTCCCCACGAGCGGTCGAATTCGCTCGTGGATCAAGCTCCGACCGACCACCATGGTCGGCGTCCCTGCCGATATCCTCCTGTGCTCCGCACACTGCCTCTCATGCACGAACTCGAGCGACGCGCCCGCGCGCTCGGTTTCTCGTGGCTCGATTTGGCGAAGGAGATTGGCCTCGGACGGAGCCAGCTCGCCCACATTCGAAGCGGTCGAGACCGGATCAGCCTCGGGACCCTGCACCGGATCGCACTCTGGTTCCCGAACGACGACACGATCAGGCGGCTCGTGTGGGAGTACATCCTTCACGATGTCGAGACCCAGAACGAGCGGAGTCTCCGAGAGCAGACACGAAGCGAGGATGCCGATTCATTCGCCCGAAGGCTGACGGAACCGTCGATCGCGATCCTCAGGGCATTCGTCGCGGACTTTCCGAGCCATACCGTGAACGGCAGCGGCCTCTTCGTCGCGTCGCCCGATACGTACGCGCTGTCAGCCGCCCTCGGATTCCTCGAAGCCGAGCTTCGGGCGCGGCGCATCCACGCTATTCGACAGAACGCGTGCGACAAGATTGCGGCATCGGCGGTGCCGGCATTGATCGGCACGCCCGTCCTCTTCGTGGAGAGAGTGGAGCACGTCTCTGCTTCGATGGCCGAGATCCTGAAGAGCCGGGCCACATACCTGAAGGTGACGGTTGCCACGAGCGCGCAAGGCGATGGGGCCGAACAGGATCCGCTCGTGAAGCTCCTCGGGTCGCGCATGTCGCATGCCGCGGTGGAGGCGGCTGCCCAGGAAGGGGGAAATCCTTGACGAGTGAACAGAGTCCGATCGACGTCAGAGCTGCCTGTCTCACCTACCAGTCGAGTCGCCAACTCTTGACAGAGCCGATTGGACATGGTTCTTTGATGTCGTTCCTTGACACGACATCGCTGGAGATCGGCGCCTCGCCGGGAAGGGATTCCCGTCGGAGCGCCGTTCTCCAGGTCGGAGACGGACGGCATCGCCCGCGCGATCCGAATCGTCTAGATGGGAGTCACGAAGATGCTCGATCACCTCTCCTCCATCCTTCCGTTCCCCGGTGTCCCGCGATCCACGATTTTCCCGACCCGTCACGCGATCCGCTCCGGCAGACCGTCGCATGGAGATCGGCTCGACCTGCACACGTTCGTTCGGCTCCTCGAGGCCGAGGGACTCTCCGACCGGTTGCCCGATCTGGAGCTTCAGGTGTCCACCCTCTCGAACTACAACCTCAGGGTCTTCGGGTTTGCCTTCGATCCATCAGAAATCAGGATCCCCGAGAGGGACATCCCCTGGCTTCTGATGGGTTTACGGACAGGAATCCTCACGCGCCCGCTCGTCATCGACAGCCCGAGCGCGATCGACGCAATCAGGCTCGGCCTCGCCTCTTCGTCCCCGTTGCTCTTCTACCGACTGGAGCGGCTCGCACAGAGTGGGATCCACTTCGCGAGTTTCTACGGCGCCCGGGAGCAGTGGCGCGATCTCCGCTGGACCAGGCGGGGGGCGCTCGCTGACAAGCTCCTGCGGGTCGTGGGCTCCGCGTCGGCGTCGCACGAGAATCTCTCCGCCGTCTACGAACGCCTCCGCCCCGCTCCTACGGTGGGAGATCGACTCGGCGCAGGACCACGATTCCTGCTGGTTGGACCGGATCGGGAGCCTGCGCAGAACCGGGTGCTCTCGAAGCAGTCGAACGGAGAGCCTAGGGCCAAGAAGATGCTCGAGTGCCGGTCGCCCGCCTTCGCGCTCGAGAAGGGATGCCGCTTCCTATGTCCCGAGGGCGCCCTGATGCTCCTCGGTTCGCCCGGAGTTCGGGACGACGAGTCGTCCCTCCTGGCCGTGGACGGGCCGATCTGGCTGTCTGGGCTCAACCCGTTCGGGAGGGTCGCGACGTTGCAGTCCGAAAGCAGAGGCATCGTCCTCGACTGCGGTGACCCCAGAAGGAACGACCCGCTCGATCGACTCCCCGCGTCGTCGGAGTGAATCCGATATATTGTTTTGAAGGCCCGTGGTGACAGCCAGTCACCCCGGGCTTTTCAAAAATAGGCGCAACGAAAGAGAGATGGAACCGGACAGAGTATGCAGACAGAAAGTGTAGGAGTCCGGCGTGGAGATGTCGTCGTTGCAAACTTCAGGGGAGCGGAAGGACACGAGAAATCGGGAGTCCGGCCATGTGTCGTTGTGCAGAACAATGCTGGAAACCGTTCAGTTCCGACCACGATCGTGGCTCCGTTGACGGATGGTCAAGGTAAGCCGCGGATCCCGACTCTTGTGGCCGTAAGTGCCGTGGAACTCGGGGCGCCTGACGCGAAAGACTCCGTCGTTGATTGCGGTCAACTACGAGTGATCGACCGTTCGATCCGAATTGTCCGCAAGGTTGGTGTTCTCGCTCCCGACGTCATGGCACGTGTCGATCGTGGTCTCGCGGCAAGCCTCGGTCTGACTCCGGAAACCGGCACCGAGGCGTCCAAGGACTAAATCGCGCGTGGGGAACACCCACAGTGTTCTTGCGTGTGTCCCGCCCTGGAAGCTCCATCGAGGGACGGGCAATTTTCCACATTCGGCGAATGCGGCTTCATTTTCCTCGCGCACCTCCGCACTGTGGGCGGCGCAAAGGTGTTTCACCTCCGAGCGAACCGCGGGCGCCACCACCTCCTCTCACCCCTTCCTCCATGTCGTCACCGTTCGCACCCACTCCCCCGGACGAACGCCCGCGTCTCTGGATCCTGGGTCCTAGCGCCGATCCGAACGAGGGGATCACGACGATCGGTGTGCATTTGCCGACCTTCTTCGTGACCGTGAAGCGCGTCGGTCGCGATCCCGGTCTCTTGCTCCTCACGCTGCGCGCTCTTCGAAAGCGCTCGAACGCCGATTCGCTCCGGATCTCCGATCTGGCGTGGATCCTCTGGAGCACGCGTGGTCAGGTGCTCGGCTGGCTCGACCGGCTCTCGCAGGCGCGGCTGCTCGTCTACGACACGCGTGACAGTGGAGATCCGCTCGTCGTCGAACTCGCCGCCGACGCACCCGATCCTGCGAACTGGCCTGTCGATGGCAACGTCGTGCCCGGCCCGCCGCAGGAGCTCCCGACTCATTGGTTCGTCCAAGTCT
>JBDSFL010000551.1:0-4497 GCA_039919545.1 Thermoanaerobaculia bacterium
GACCACACCATCATCTCGATCCGCACCGGAGACGAGCTGCAGGAGCTTGCCGAGACGTTCAACCGGATGGCCGACCGCATCCGCAATCAGGTCGAGAAGCTCGAGAAGGCCAACCGCGAGCTCTCCACGCTCGACCGCATGAAGACCGACCTCCTGGCCAACGTCTCGCACGAGCTGCGCACGCCGCTCGCGGCCATTCGCGGCTATGTCGAGTTCATCCAGGAAGGGCAGCTCGGGCCCATCAGCGAGGGGCAGCGCAAGGGTCTCGATGTCTGCCTGCGCAACGCCGAGCGCCTCACGAAGACGATCAACATGCTGCTCGATTTCTCGCGCATGGAGCTGGGGCGCGTGGCGATCCGGCCGGCGCCCTTCCAGATCGGCCGCCTCATCGCGCAGGTCGTCTCGGGCATCGAGTCCGAAGCGCGGAAGCGCAAGATCCGCCTCGAGATGCGGGTGGACCGGGACCTCAAGCCGGTGGACGGCGATCGCGACCGGCTCACGCAGGTGCTCGAGAACCTCGTCACGAACGCCCTGAAGTTCACCCCCGAAGGCGGGCAGGTGGAAGTGGCCGCCCGCCCCATCGAAAGGGGCGCGCGCGTGGAGGTCACGGTCTCGGACACGGGCGCGGGCATCCCCCCCGAGGAGCGCACGCGCATCTTCGACAAGTTCTATCAATCCGATGCCACCGCCACGCGCAAGTTCGGCGGTATCGGACTCGGGCTGGCGATCGTGAAGTCGATCCTCGACGCGCACCAGTCCACCATCGTGGCCGACGAACGTCCCGGCGGCGGCTCGGTGTTCCGCTTCTCGCTCCCCGCCGTCGAGGCGCGCACCGAGTCGGGCATCTTCCACGGCCTGCTCCCCTCGACCGAGACGCATGCCGAGATCCTCGCCATCGACGACGACGCCGACTTCCTCTCGATCATCCGGGAGACGCTCACCAAGCAGGGCTTCACGGTACGCACCGCGAGCACTGCGGCCGAAGGGCTGGCCGCGGCCCAGGAACGGCCTCCCCGCCTCATCCTGCTCGACATCCGCCTTCCGGACCGCGACGGCCTCGACCTCCTGCACGCGCTGAAGGAGCTTCCCGAGACGAAGGACGTGCCCATTCTGGTGGCGTCGGTCGTGGACGAGCGCCTCGAGGGACTGAGGCTCGGAGCGGTGGAGTACCTGGTGAAGCCCATCGATCGCGCCCGCCTGGTGGAGGCGGCCACGCGCGCGCTGGGACGCGTGCCGCAGCAGTCTGGACGCTGGGAGCCGATCCCGACGGTCCTCATCGTGGACGACGAAGAAGAAGTCCGCGTGCTGCTCGAGCGGGCGCTCCGCGTGAACGGCTATCGCGTGGAGACGGCCGGGAGCGGGCGCGAAGCGCTGGAAAAAGCGCGCGATACCCGCCCGGATCTCGTCCTGCTCGACCTGGTGCTCCCGGACCAGTCGGGCTGGGAGGTCTTGAAGGAGCTTCGCGCCCTGGACGGAGCGACGGCCGTGCCCATCGTCATCCTCTCCGCGCGGGGGAGCAACGAAGAGATTTCAGAGGGCGAGCGGCTGGGCGCGAACGCGTTCATCGCGAAACCCGTCGACATGAACCGCATTCTTGAGAGAATCAAGACTCTTCTCCAGGAACCCGCCCGGTCGGTCAGAAAGGACTGAGATGTCCCACGAGAAGCGGAGCATTTTGATTGTGGACGACGAGGAGGACGTACTCACGCTCCTCCAGATCGTCTTCGAGACCAGCGGGTTCATCGCTCGCACGGCTTCCACCGGGAAGGCGGCGGTCTCGAGCGCCTACGAGAATCCGCCCGACGTGATCCTGCTGGACGTGATGATGCCGGAGATGGACGGCTGGCAGGTGCTGAAGATCCTGAAGGGGGACGAGCGGACGAGGTCCATCCCGGTGGCCATGCTCTCGGCCCGTGCCGAGCGCCGCGACAAGATGATCGGCCTCCAGGAGGGAGCCGAGGGCTACATCGCGAAACCGTTCTCGACGGCTGAGGTGATCCGAGAGGTCCAGAGCCTGCTCAACCGGCCGGTTCAGAGCTGAGCGCGGGACAGGACGCGATGGCGGAAGCGCGCGCGACAGGGACCGATTTCGACGATACGGCGAATCTCCGGGCCGAATGGCTGCAGTACCGGGCACGGCTCTACGACCGCGATACGGGCCTGCCGACTCTTCCCACGGTGCTCGACGACCTGCGACGCCAGCTCGAGGACGGCGGCTCGGTGGGCCTGCTCACCTTCATGCTGAACGCCGAGAAGCAGGTGGAGGAGATCTGGGGCTGGCAGGAATACGACCGCCTGATCAGCGACTTCGTGAAGGCGCTTCGCGGACTGACCGAGGGGGGTGAGATTCCGCCTGGCATCATCTGTATCCCCGCCGTGCGCAGCGACGAGATCCTCTACTTCGTCCCCTTGAAGCTCGGAGTCGCTCCGAACGAGTGGCTGCGCGAGATGGCTGCCGACCTGGACGGCTTCGTGAGCGCCTTCTTGATGAAGCGCCTCTCCTCGGGCGATCGCTACTGCTCGCACGTGGGCCAGTCGATCATCCTCTTCGATCCCAAGGTCCGCGTCGAACGAGTGGTCTATCGCGGTCTGCGCGACGCCCGCAGCGAGGTCTACCGGCGCACCGCCACGGCGGAAGAGCACGGCGCCGAGGTCCTGAAGGGGATCCTCTCCCGCAAGGAGATCGTGTCGGTCTTCCAGCCGATCTACGACCTCGTCGAGCGAAAGGTCGCGGGGGTGGAGGCGCTCTCCCGCGGTCCGCAGGGCAGCGGGTTCGAGGATGCCGAGGCGCTCTTCTCCCTCGCCGAGCGCGTCGACCTGGCCGCGCCGCTCGAGCGGCTCTGCAGGCGTCGGTCGCTCGAGGTGGCCGGGAAGGCCAGCTGGCCCCTTCTCATGTTCCTCAATCTCTCCCCCGTCGCCGCGTCGGATTCGGATCTCCTCACCGGAGCGCTCCTGCGCGACGTGGAGGAATCGAAGCTCGACCCCCGGAAGATCGTCATCGAGGTCACCGAGCGCACCTACGCCCAGAACCAGGACCTCTTCTCGCGCGTCATCGGCGAGCTGAGGCGGGAAGGGTTCCGCGTGGCGGTGGACGACCTCGGCTCGGGCTACTCGAACCTGTCGTCTCTCGCGGAGATCAAGCCCGAGTTCCTCAAGTTCGATCATCTCTTCACGAAGGACATCCATCGGCACCGCATCAAGCAAGACCTGCTCGGCGCGATCCTGAGCTTCGCCGTGAAGTTGGACACCCAGGTCATCGCCGAGGGCATCGAGACCGAGGACGAGTTCGAGGCGCTGAGGCGCCTGGGGGTGCCGCTGGGGCAGGGGTATCTGCTCGCGAGGCCGGGAGCGATCGCGAACGCGTTCGTACCAGCCGGGGCTTAGCAGCCCGGCGCAGAGAAATTGCCCCTCCTGAGCACGCCCCGGGTTAACATCCGTGCCTTATGGCCCAAGCCGAAACACGCCCGAAAGACTGGACCAATATACTTTTCCTGACGCTCTCACCGATCGTCGGGATTTTTGGAACGGCTGCATACGCCATCCAGAACGGCGTGCGCTGGTGGGAGCCGCTCCTCTGCCTCTTCTTTTTCGTCTCGGTGGGCTTCGCCATCACGGCGGGCTACCACCGCCTCTGGTCGCACCAGACATATGAAGCCCATCCCGTCGTCCAGGCTTTCTACCTCTTCTTCGGGGCGCTGGCCCTGCAGAACTCGGTCCTGAACTGGTGCTCCGACCACCGGAACCACCATCGTTACGTCGATCGCGACTGGGATCCCTACAACATCAAGCGGGGCGGCTGGTACGCCCACATCGTCTGGATCTTCTACAAGGCGCGCCCCGACAAGAGCTTCGACAACGTGCCCGACTTGAAGAAGAACAAGCTCGTGATGTTCCAGCATCGCTTCGGCACGTATCTCGGCATCATCGCCGGGCTCGGCATCCCCACCCTCATCGGCGCGTTCTTCGGCCGGCCCATCGGCGGCCTTCTGTGGGGCGGGTTCCTCCGCATCGTCCTGATTCACCACACCACGTTCTTCGTGAATTCGGTCTCACACCTCTATGGCACCCGCCCGTACACCGACGAGAATTCCGCACGCGACCACTGGCTCCTGGCCATCGTCACCAACGGCGAGGGGTACCACAACTTTCATCACAAGTTCCCGAGCGACTTCCGTAACGGCATTCAGTGGTACCACTGGGATCCGGGCAAGTGGCTCATCCGTTTTCTGCACTCTGTCGGTCTCGCCAGGCATCTCACCGTCACGCCGCAGCCGATCATCGAGAAGGCCAAGCTCAGCATGCTGGTGATGACAGCCGAGCCGAAGCTCGCCCGCGTTCCTTCCGACATCGCCATCGCCTTCCGGACCCGCATGGATGAGGCGCGGCAGTCCCTCGAGCGCGCCTCCACGCTCTGGCAGGAAGCGCAGCTCAAGCACCGCGAGCGCATGGCGGAAGGGCGCCGAAAATCGGCCCTCCTGCGCGAAGCCTGGCACGCAA
>JBDSFL010000143.1:0-5127 GCA_039919545.1 Thermoanaerobaculia bacterium
GGATCTGTACTACCGGCTCGCGGTCGTGACGGTGCGTCTGCCGACCCTCGTCGAGCGCCGCGCTGATCTGCTCGCGGCTGCGCGTGAGCTGCTCCGCGCCGGCGCCGCCGGGAGGCGATTCACGCACGCGGCCGAACGCGCGCTTCTCGCGCACGCGTGGCGAGGGAATTTCCGCGAGCTGGAGAACGTCGTTCGTCGGGCCGTGGCAGAAACCGCGCGGCATCCCGGGATTGCGATCGACACGACTCATCTGAGCCTCTCTTCCACGGAGGATCCGGAGGGCCTGCTCCTGGCGGCGGCGCGTTCCGGCTGGTCGTTGCGGCGGCTCACCGACGCTTACCTGGAGCTCGTGGTGATGGAATCAGGCGGGAACGTCGCGGAAGCCGCGCGCCGCCTCGGCATCGCACGCAAGACCCTGTACGAAAGACGGAAGGGCAGGCCGGGCGGACGCTCGTGAGTATCAAGCTGCTCTTCGTGGGCCGCAGCGGTGACATGGAATTCAAGGTGGCGGTCGAGCGCTACGTCGAACGCGCCAGCCGGTTCGTGAAGACCGAAGTGCAGTTCGTGAAGGAAGAGCCGAGCGGAAGCCGGCCGGAGCTGGGGAAGATCCTGGCGGGGGAGGCGAAGCGAATCGTGGCGGCCTTGCAGCCACGGGATCTGCTCGTGCTCTGCGACGACGGCGGCAGGGAGAGAAGCAGTGAAACGTTCGCGACAGAGCTGCGCCGCTGGCTCGACGAATCGCCTTCCGCGGTCGTGTTCGTGGTGGGCGGCGCCTTCGGTCTGGACCCCTCTTTGAGGTCAAGATCGCGTGCTATCCTCCCGCTTTCTCGGCTGACCCTGCCGCACCAGCTGGCGCGGCTCGTGCTAGCGGAGCAAGTCTATAGAGCCATCGCGGCGCAACATGGCGTCGCGTATTCCAAATGATCGGAGAAACCCACGATGCCCTCAAAGTCTGCCGCCATGCCTGCGAAGAACGGTAAGAAGGACATCATCGAAAGAGCACGGAAAGTGCTTCTCGAGAAAAGAGAAGAGCTTCTCCAGGACTTGATCAAGAACCGTGAGGTTTCGGAGGAGACGATCGACGAGTCGGCGCAGGACATGGCCGACCGCGCGACGTCCGCCTACACCAAGGAATTCGCCTACTCGCTTTCCGAGAGCGATCGCAAGACTCTCGTCCTGATCGAAGCTGCCCTCCTGCGCATCGACAACGGCACCTATGGCGTCTGCGTGCACTGCGGCGAAGTGGTCCAGGAAAAGCGAATCGACGCCGTGCCGTGGGCCCGGCACTGCCTGGATTGCCAGGAGCTCCAGGACAAGCATCTGATCTAGCGGCGAATGAATCGGGTCGGAACGAATTTCCGACGATCGGAACAGGTTGCGGCCCTTTCGCCTTCTTTGCTTCTCCTGAACTTCCCGTAAGATCCCGGCGGTGTCCTCCAATCCTCGCTCCGGCCGCCGGGCCGATCCCTTCGCTCCTCTGAAGCCCCTTCTGGATGCTTTGGCGAGCGCTCCCTTCGCTCCCGTGCTCTTCATTTCCGGCGATGACGACTGGATCGTGGCCGATGCGGTGCGGCGCGCGAGCGCTCTTTTCCGTTCGACTCATGTCGATAGCGAGCTTTCCGAGTACGACGGCACCGGGCGCAGCGTATCCGAGGCCATCGGAGATGCGGCGACCGTGGCCCTTTTCTGCACCCATCGGCTCGTCACGCTCGACGTCACCGAGCTGCTGCGCGCACGGAAGCTGACCGCCGAGGAAGTGGACGCGCTGCTCGACGAAGCGCACGAGGCAGGGCTTTCCGGGCCCGCCGAATCGGCGTCGCACAAGATTCTCGATCGGCTCGCGCGCAAGGCACGCTCTCTCGCGGCTTCCGCCGGTGTGGAGCTGGGCGACGATCTCGAAGATTCCGCGCGGCGGCTGTGCGGCCGCGTGAAACGGAGCGATCGAGCGCCAGAGCTGGCGCGCCTGCTCGCCCTGCCAGGGGAGGAGAACGAGGCCGTGGAGAGCGGCGTCGATCGGCTGCTGCACTTCGTCGAGCGCGCGAGCCGGGGCGACAACGTGCTGCTGGTGCACGCCCTTTCCCCGGAGCGTGAGCACCGGGCTACCCAATCGCTGCGTCGTGCGGCGGCATCAGCCGACCTCAGCGTCGGCGACGAGGGAGCCCGACGCGATCGTCTGGCCTCGCTCGGGCTCGAGCGAGCCATTGATCGCGGCGTCTCGGTGGAGCCCGAGGTCTTCGACCTGCTGACCGAGCGCGGACGGCTCTCGGCACGTCCGTTCCTCTCGGAGCTCGATCGCCTGATCGACACGGCGGCCGGCAAGCGAGTCAGCATCGATTCGGCGCAGCGGCTCATCGCCGACGAGAGAAAAGAATACGGCTCGGATCTCGTGGAGGCGGTCGTCTCGCGTCGCGCGCTCGAAGCGTGCCGCATTCTCGAACGTCTGCTCGGCGGGGGCGAGTTCACCGCTTTCCGTCCTTTCGGCGCCAAGGAAGAGGCGGGCCCCGCGAAGAAAGGACCGCGCGGCGAGGCCGCATTCTTCCCGCTGCTCGGGCTTCTGGCGGCGGAATTCCGCCGCATGCTGGCGATCAAGGCCGCGCTCGCGGAACGGGGACTTCTGGAAGGCGGCGTGCGGCGCGCGGATTACCGCACCTTCACCGACCGACTGCTCCCGCAGCTGAGAACCGCGCGGCCCGGCGTGCCCCCGCTGCCGACCGACGGGCATCCGTTCGTCCTCCACAAGGCCTACGGAGCCTCGTTCGGCTGGGGACTTCACGAGCTCGTCGACGCGCTGGCCACGATGGAATCGATCGATCGCGGCGTGAAGAGCGGGAGCGGCTCGGGCCCCGAGCTCCTCGAATCCTTCTTGCTCGCGCAGATCCCGCTGAGGAAAGCGTCATGACCCGCATCCTGGTCACCGGCGGCGCCGGGTTCCTCGGCAGCCACATCGTCGATCGCCTTCGCGCGGGGGGTACGGCGGAGGTCTTCGTTCCCCGCTCGCGTGACTACGACCTCACGCTGCGGTCCGACGTTGATCGCTGCCTCGCAGACGCCCGGCCCGACGTCGTGATCCATACGGCGGCGCGCGTCGGCGGGATCGCCGCGAACGGACGGTTCCCCGGCTCGTTCTTCCGCGACAACGCGCTCATGGGAGTCCAGCTCATCGAGGCTTGCCGGCTGGCCCGTATCAAGAAGTTCGTCTGCCTGGGAACCATCTGCGCCTATCCGAAGTTCACCCCGGTACCCTTTCGGGAAGAGGACCTCTGGAACGGATATCCCGAGGAAACCAACGCGGCGTACGGCATCGCCAAGAAGGCGCTCCTCGTGATGCTGCAGGCCTACCGGCAGGAGTTCGAATTTCCCGGCGTGTACCTGCTGCCCGTGAACCTGTACGGCCCGCGAGACAACTTCGATCCCGAATCGAGCCACGTGATCCCGGGAATGATCCGGAAATTTCTCGAGGCGCGAGACTCGAATCGCGAACGCGTCGTGCTCTGGGGCGACGGCACCGCCACGAGGGAATTCCTGTACGTGGACGACGCCGCCGCCGGCGTGATTGCGGCCACCGAACGATACGACGGCGACGAGCCGGTGAATCTCGGCAGCGGGGACGAGCGGTCGATCCGTGACCTGGCCGATCTCATCGGGCGCAAGGTGGGGTTCCAGGGCGAGATCGCCTGGGACGTCTCGCGGCCGAACGGGCAGCCGCGGCGCCGCCTCGACACCACCCGCGCGGTCGAGCGATTCGGCTGGCGCGCGGAGACAGCGCTCGACGAAGGGCTCGATCGCACGATCGCGTGGTACCAGGAGCACCGCCCGGACACCACCACTGTTCCAGCTGATTGACGGGTTTTTACCCCATATGGGTTATCGGCCTGTTCGATTTAAGGCAATGCGAGGGTTCTGGGCCGCAGAAAGACGAAATTTTTCCGTCTGAGGCGGAAATTCTCCCTTCCTGTGGGATCATTTCTGCAAAATCGGCAGACCGCGGATGCGGAGCTTGTTTAGGAAAGTGGAGGATTTCATGAATCGTCGTCAGATGTTCGGAGCGGTTGTGGCAATGGCAGCGGCAGGCATGGTCGTGGCGAACTCGGGTTTCGCCGAGGACAAGAAGGCCGCCGACAAGCCGAAGGCCGAGAAGAAGACCATCAAATGTATGGGCGGCAACGAGTGCAAGGGCAAGGGCGCTTGCGGAGCGGCCGACGGCAGCCACGCCTGCGCAGGCAAGAACGAGTGCAAGGGCAAGGGCTGGGTCATGGTGGGCAGCGAAGCCGACTGCACCAAGGCCAGCGGCAAGGTCGTCAAGGAAGAGAAGAAGTCCTAACGGACTTTCCCATCGGTTCTCGAAAGCTCCCGAGCCGATGAGGCCGGGAGCTTTCGTTTTTGAGCAGGACTCGAATTCACTCTCGAACGGCGTGCGACCGCCAGGTTCGATCCCGCGCGTTTTGCTACGCTGAGCCGGCGAGGGCCGCCAAGGAGGATCGATGTCGCGTCCACCGTTCCTGGGCCACGGGGTGGGGCTCCGTCGGGACCATCACGAGCGTGTGCTCGCGTCACCCACGAGCTGCGACTGGTTCGAGGTCATCAGCGAGAACTACATGGATGTGGGGGGACGTGCGCGCAGCGTGCTCGACGCAGTGCGGGCGAAGTATCCGATCGTCTTGCACGGCGTCTCGCTCTCCATCGGCACGAGCGATCCGCTGAACCTCGGCTATCTGGATCGGCTGCGGGTGCTGGCCGACGAGGTCGAGCCGGCCTTCGTTTCCGACCACCTCTGCTGGACCGGGGTCGGAGGTCACAACGCGCACGACCTGCTCCCCCTTCCTTACACCGAGGAGGCGCTCGCTCACGTCATCGAGCGCGTGCGCCGCGTGCAGGATCGGCTGAAGAGGCCCATCGCTCTGGAGAACGTCTCGAGCTACCTGGCTTACCGCATCTCGCAGATGAGCGAATGGGAGTTCGTGGCGCGCGTGGCCGAAGGCTCCGGCTGCGGGATCCTCCTCGACGTGAACAACATCTTCGTCTCCAGCGTGAACCACCGCTTCGATCCGCGCGACTACCTCGCCGGCATCCCCGTGGAGCATGTCTGGCAGTTCCATCTCGCGGGGCACTCGCAGATGGGCGAGCTGC
>JBDSFL010000005.1:0-9874 GCA_039919545.1 Thermoanaerobaculia bacterium
GCCTCGGCGATGATCTTGCCGATCTCGGAGTCGCCGTTGGCGGAGATGGTACCGACGTACTCGATCTCCTTGGCGTCGACGGTCTTCTTGAGAGCGTTGATCGTCTCGACGGCCTTCTTGACCGCGATCTCGATGCCGCGCTTGATCTCCATCGGGTTGCCGCCCGCGGTGACCATCTTGATGCCTTCACGGTAGATCGCCTGCGCGAGGACCGTGGCGGTGGTGGTGCCGTCGCCGGCGATGTCGGAAGTCTTGGAGGCGACTTCACGGACCATCTGGGCGCCCATGTTCTCGAGCGCGTTCTCGAGCTCGATCTCCTTGGCGACGGTGACGCCGTCCTTGGTGATCGTGGGCGAGCCGAACTTCTTGTCGATGACGACGTTGCGGCCCTTGGGTCCGAGGGTCACCTTGACCGCGTCGGCCAGCTTGTTGACGCCGCGGAGGATGTTCTGGCGGGCGTCTTCGCCGTAGGTGATGTTCTTTGCAGCCATTTTCTTGCCTCTTCCTTACTTGCTCTCGACGATGGCGAGAACTTCGTCCTCACGGAGGATGAGGAACTCTTCATCTTCGATCTTGATCTCGGTGCCGGCGTACTTGCCGATGAGGATGCGGTCGCCCGTCTTCACATCGAGAGGAATGCGCTTGCCGTTGTCGTCGAACTTGCCCTCGCCGACGGCCTGAACCGTGGCTTCCATGGGCTTTTCCTTGGCCGTGTCGGGGATGATGATGCCGCCGCGAAGCTGTTCCTTGGCCTCGACGCGCTTGACGAGAATCCGGTCGTACAGGGGACGAACTTTCATGATGTTCTCCTTCTTCCGTGAGGTGATTTGGGACGGCTGACGCCGCTGGTTCGCTTGCTCTTGTCGAGCTTGTCCGGGTCGGTCCTGGCCTCAGATCGGTTGGCCCTGGCCGTCTCGTTCAAGCTACCGTCGGTCGCTTATTAGCAAAGCCACCCGTCGAGTGCTAACAAACATAGACCCGGAGGTCGGACCTGTCAAGGCCCTTGTGAGATCTTCTCCAAACAGTTACGAATCAATAACTTACGACTTCGAGAAGCCGGCGAGCGTGGAAGCGAGGAACCGCTTCTGCCCTGCCGTCAGCTCCGGGAAAACCGGAATGGCGAGCGTCTCGTTCGCCGCCTTCTCGGATTCCGGGTGGTCCCCCACCTTTCCACCGAGGGACGCGAAGCACTCCTGGAGATGCAGCGGGATGGGGTAGTAGACCGCGTGCCCGATCTGGCGCTCGGCAAGCCACGCCTTCAGCTGGTCGCGTCGCCCGCCGCCGACCCGGATCACGAACTGGTTGTACACGTGATGCCGGCCCGCAGCCTGGGTCGGGAAGCTGATCCCGCCGTCGCCGTACCCGCGTCCGTCGAACGATTCATAAAGCGTCTCGATCTCCACGGCATTCGCGCGCCGAGCTTCTCCCCACGAGTCGAGATAGGGCAGCTTCACGTGCAGCACCGCGGCCTGCAGCGCATCGATGCGGAAGTTGCCGCCCACGAGCTGGTGGTGGTAGCGCGACGTCTCGCCATGCATGCGCAGGGCGCGCAGCGTGGTGGCCAGCGCGTCGTCGTTCGTCGTGACCATCCCGCCGTCCCCGAAGCCGCCGAGGTTCTTCGACGGGAAGAACGAGTAGCACCCCAGCTCGGAGATCGCTCCCGCTTTGCGGCCGCGATACGAGGCGCCCAGCGCCTGACACGCGTCCTCGATCACGGGAACGCCGCGGCGCCTGGCGATCTCCATGATCGGGTCCATGTCCGCGCACTGGCCATAGAGATGCACCGGCTGGATCGCCTTCGTGCGCGGCGTGATGGCGGCCTCGAGCCTTCCGGGGTCGAGGCCATACGTCACCGGATCGATGTCGCAGAAAACAGGCGTCGCCCCGAGCCGCACCACCGCGCCCGCGGTCGAGAAAAAGGTGTAAGGCGAAGTGACGACCTCGTCTCCGGGGCCGATCCCGAGAGCCATCATGGCGGCGAGCTGCGCATCGGTGCCGGACGACATCCCGATCGCGTGCTTCACCCCCACGTAATCGGCGACCGCCTTCTCGAACGCGTCGACGCGCGGCCCGAGAATGAACGCCTGAGCGTCGTAAACCTCGTCCGTCACGCGTCGGATCTCCTCGCGGAGCGCCGCGTACTGAAGCTTCAGATCGAGGAGCGGAACGGCAACGGCGGTCGGATTCATATTGCTGGACATACGCGGGGAGGATACCGCTCGCCGGTTTCGATCGAACGAGCTGGGTCATCCATCGACGATGGTCGAGCCTCCGTCCTAAACGAGTGCTCGGTCCGTCAGCTCCCGCTTCACATACGCATAGATCACCGGCGCCAGGATCACCCCGGCCACGCCGAACGCCACCTCGAAGATGAAGATCGCGAGCAGGATCTCCCAGGCGGAGGCGTGGATGCGCGAGCCCACGATGCGGGCATTCACGAAGTACTCGAGCTTGTGGATCACCACGAGGAAGATCAGTGACCCGATGGCGACCCAGGGCGAGATGCCGAGCGAGAGGATGACGATGACGGAATTCGAGATCAGGTTCCCGGCCACGGGAATCAACCCGGCGAGAAAGGTCACGGCCAGCAGGCTGCCCGACAGGGGAAGACGATGTCCGGTCAAAGGGAGAATCCCGAAAAGGTAGACCGCGGTGAGCACGGTATTCAAGCCGGAGATCTCCACCTGCGCGAAGGTCACCATCTGGAACGCGTTCTGGAGGCGCTTGACTCTCTCGACCAGCGCCGCCGCCAAGGGCCGGCCCGAGGGCGCTCCATGCCGGAAGAAGACGAGCAGCCCGATGACGATGCCTACCGTCGCATGGGCCAGCATGTGCCCCACCGCTCCGCTCGCCTTCTTGGCGGCGGCATGCTCCCGCAGCCAGGCCGAGGCGAACGTCTGCACGTCTTCGGCATCCTTCACGGCTTCGGGAAGAAAATCTCCGATTCCCCAGTTGCGCAGGGAGGTGCGCGTGACGTCGAGAGTCTCGGCCACCTTCTGGAAGAGAGTCGGGATCTCACCCACCCGGCCGCGAACCACTCCGACGAGAAGCAGCACGATCACGGCGGTGATGCTGACCGCGATCAGACCCACGAGAAGAGCCGAGAGCACCTTGGCCGTTCCATGAGAGAAGAGCCGGCCGTGCAGCAGCCGCGTCGTCCCCTGGAGCACCGTGTAGACGAGCAGTCCGGCGATCAGCGCCGCCACCAGCTTGAACAGGAACACGAACAGCAGCGCGGCCGCGATCGCGAGCCAGGCGGCCGCTTCGCTGGCGGACGCCGGGTCGACGACGGGGCGTGGCTCGGGTGTCCCGGATTCGGTGACGGTGATGATCTGGGCGCTGCTCACGGTCGTTGATTATCCACGCGCGCCGATTCCGACATGCGAAACACCGCCGCGAGGCGGTCGCACTCGGCCCGCAGGGCGTCCCGTTCGGTGCGCAGGAACGCCATCCCATCCCCCGCCCCGGAGAAGAGCTCCATCGCGAGAGCGCGAAAGCCGCGCTGATCTTTTTCCCACGCCCCGGCATACCAGAGCGTGAAGAGCCCCGAGACAGGCAGCACGAGCGCCGCCACGATCGCGACGCGCCCCCCGAAGAAATAGAAGCACAGTCCCGTCTCGACGATCAGCGCGAGCGGGAAGAGCACCGCGCCGACGAGAATCTTGTAGAGCGCCAGCTCGTCGACGTCGTCGCGGGCGGGGACGATCCGGTTCGCGAGCACCCCGCACAGCCGGTACGGAACATAGAAGGCGAGAATTCCGAGTCCGGCGAACGGAAACCCGAGCATCGTGAAGAGCGCCGAGCGGAGGGCGGCGAACGCGAGCCGCGGCGTGCCCGGCAGATCATCGACGCGGTCGGGCGTGAGCCCGACGCGGTGGCACAGGCGCTCGAACGCGCGGCTGCGGCGCGCCAGGCGGGCGACGGCGCCGGGCTCCTTCCGCTCGAGCGCCTTCCGCGCGTCCAGCAGCACCCGCCGATTCCGGAACGAGCGATCGAGAGTGGCGGGCTCGTCAGAGAGGCTGCCGCCGTACACCGATTCCACGGCGCGCACGGCCTCGTGCTCCTCCCAGCTGGCCGCGTTCAGCGTGACGTCGCGCAGCCCCGCCTCGATGGCCTCGGTCCAGGCCTCGACGCTCTCCGCGGTCGGTTGCACGGGCTCTCCGACCCGCACGAGGACGTCGGACTGAAATTCCTCTTTCTTCGTGAACCAGAGGCCCACCGGAAGCACCGTCACGTTCGTGCCCGCTTGCAGGAGGATGCGTGCGGCGCCGGTCCGGATCTTCGACAGCGAGGGCTCGGAGTGCGAGCGCCCTTCGGGAAAGATCAGGACCGCTCCCCCGCCGCGCAGCACCGCGGCGAGGCGATCGAAGGATTCCTGATTCCGATCGATCCCGGCTGCTGCCGAAGCGGCTTCCTCTGTATCGACACGGCGGCGTACCGGCACGACTCCCAGGATGTTCAGCAGGGTCTTGAGCCCCGGCATCTTCCAGAGCGTCGACTTGGCGACGAACACGACCGGGCGCGGGATCGTGGCGAGAATGAGCATCGGATCCACGAGGCTGTTGAAGTGGTTGGCTACCAAGAGGAGCGGCCCGTGGGCGGGTACGTGCGCGCTTCCCGTCGTGTCGATACGGCGATAGAAGCGCCGCACGAGCAGGCGGATCAACCGGATGAGAAGCCCTTTCATGCCGCGGCGTCGCCGTCCGCGTCGACCCGCTCTTCCGCGACGGGCGGCTCGAACCGGACCTTCAGGAACACGAGGATGGAGCCGAGGAGAACCAGGAAGAGCACGAAGAGCGCGGTGCGATATCCCTCGGGGCTCTGGTCGGGGAAGCGCGAGAGGGTGAGCGCCCAGATGAAGGGGCCGAGCACCGAGGCGGCCTCACCCGCCAGCGTGAAGAAGCCGAAGAACTCGGTCATCCGTTCCTTGGGCACGAGGGCGACGAGCCCCAGGCGCGAGGTCACCTTGATGCCGCCGAGCCCGACGCCGGCGAGCACCCCCACGATCGGAAAGAGCCTCGGCGAGCGAATGGTCAGCGCGAGCGCGAAGACGAGCACCCAGTTCGCCAGGGCGACGAGCGTCGCCGTGCGGATGGTCACGTACTGGCAGAGCAAACCGTACAAGAGGCCGCCCACGATGGCGATGGCCGTGGCCACGAACAGCAGGATCTGCACCTGCCTGTCGGAGAGCCCGACGGCGAAGCGCGAATACGTGGACATCTGGATCTGGATCGTGTGGATCACGTCGATATAGAGAAAATTCGAGGCGAGAAACCAGAGGATGGAAGGCGTCTTCGGCAGCGAGCGGATGGTCTTCACGACGTCCGCGAACGCGCTCCCCCGAGGCCCCACGCGCGGCGTGGGCTTCGGCAGCCGGGCGAGGAACAGCAGCGGCAGGGCCGCCAGGAGCCAGAAGAACGCCGTCGGGATGTACGCGTTCACGCGCGTGAAGGCCGCCCCTTCGGCCGTCGAGACCGGCGCGACGGAAAGCCAATCGCAGATCCACACGACGAAGCCGGGCATCCGGGCGCGGATCCCGCCGGAAACGAAGGGAAGGACGAGGAACATCCCGGTGAGAGAGCCCAGATAGCCCGCGGCCACACCGAACCCGGAGACCTTCCCCTGCGTCGTCTCGTCGGTGATGTCGGGCAGCAGCGCGTTGTAGAACACGTACGCCGACTGGAAGGCGATGTTGGCCAGGGCGAAGAAGACGAGCGTCCGCGTCACGGGCCCCGGCGCGGCCACGAGCGCCGTGAAGGCGACGCCGGCGAGCACGAAGGGAACGAGGAAGCGGCGCTTTCCCCGCTCGTCGGCGATCCGCCCCAGAAACGGCGCGAGCAGAGCCACGACGGCCATCGAGAGGCCGAAGGCGATCGAGAACTTCTCGCTGCCCCGCGGCACCCGGCTCGCGATGTCGAGCGGGAGGTGGAGCGACAGCATGTTCATCGCGATGCTCGTGGCTCCGAGCTCGTACAGCGACCAGGCGATGACCGTGCCGCGCCCCGCCGCCACGCGCGGATTTCCGCCGGTGGCGACACCGGGCAGGGAAGCTCCGCCGCTCACAGGAGGCGGTACCGCGGCGCGGGCCGACGCGACGGCCGCAGCAGAGGGAGCAGCATCAATCCGGCCACGAAACCTCCCACGTGGGCCCACCAGGCCGTCCCTCCCGCCGCATGACGCGCCGCGTTCGTCAGGGACGCCGAGCCCATCCAGAACTGCATCAGGAACCAGAAGAGGAGATAGATCGCCGCCGGAATCTCGATCAGCGGGAAGAGGAAGAAGAGCGGGACGAGCGTGACGATGCGCGCCCGCGGGTAGAGCACGAAGTAAGCGCCCAGCACGCCCGCGATGGCACCGGACGCTCCCAGGTTGGGGATATCCGAGGAGGGCGACAGGAAAGCCTGCAGCAGCGTCGCGCCGAGGCCGGCGAGGAGGTAGAACGCGAGGAAGCGGACATGCCCCAGCTCATCTTCCACGTTGTCGCCGAAGATCCAGAGGAAGAGCATGTTGCCCGCGAGGTGCATGAAGCCGCCGTGCAGGAACATGGCCGAGAAGATGGTGATGACGCTGGCTCCGAACGTCCAGCCCGGGAAGAGCGACGGATGGAAGAAGCGGAGCGGAACGAAGGCGAACGTGCGAACGAACGCTTCGAGCCGGGCACCCTGCAGCAGCTCGTACCCGAAGAGCGCGATGTTCACGAGGATGAGCAGCGTGGTGATGAACGGAGCGGTCCGCCTCGGGATCGTATCTCTGAGCGGAATCACGGCTCGCGGATGATACGGGAGCGCGATGCGCGACCAGACAATCCGGACCTTCACGCGACCGGACGGAGCGGACCGCACGGAACGCATGGCGTCCTGAGAAAAACAAACGCCCCGAAGAGTTGCCTCTTCGGGGCGTTTGATCGGGGATCCCTTCGGCGGCGGGCGGGCCGAACGGATCCGTTCCTGAGCTCGTGGGCTCCCGGAGCGAGCCGTGAAGACTCGCGGCCGCGAACTACCGGCGCTTCTTGTTCAGAAGATCCTTGAGCTCTTTGCCAGCCTTGAACTTCGCCGCCTTGGAAGCCGCGATCTTGATCTTGGCCTTGGTCTGCGGGTTGATGCCGGTGCGGGCCTTGCGGTCGGAGACGGTGAAGATTCCGAGTCCCGGAATCGCCACGCGGCCGCCCTTCTTCAGGTTCCCGCTGATGGTGTTGATGATCGCGTCCAGCGCAGCCGTCGCATCTTTCTTGGACAGCCCTGCGTCGTTCGAGATGGCTTCCACAATTTCGGCTTTACCCGCCATAGTCCTTGACCTCACTTTCAATTTCGTAAAACACGTTCGCTCGCGCGAATCGCCGGGGAATGTAGGCTCAGGAGCGAGGGTTGTCAACGCCCCGATGCGAAACAACCCTCTGAATCAGCCAGCTTGACGCGTTCGACGAATCGTGATGGACGAGAAACCGTCGTGTGTCGGTCCCGGAGGAACTCTGACGAGACCGTCAGTTCTCGTACAGTTCCGAAGCGGAACAGGGACGTGCTCCGGCAGCTCGCGGACACGCATCGCGTCCCCCCGCTCGGCCAGCACGCGATCGACCACGTCCTCGTTCTCCTCCGGCTCCAGCGAGCAGGTCACATACGTGACCGTGCCTTCGGGCGCCAGGAGCTCGATGGCGGCGTGCAGCAGCTCGGCTTGCACACTTGCGAACACGGCCAGGTCGTCGCGGATCAGCCGCGAGCGGATCTCGGGGTTCTTGCGAAGCGTCCCCGTGCCCGAGCAGGGCGCGTCGAGCAGCACCGAGGAGAACGCTCCGCTGGCGAGCGGGGCGCGGCGCGCATCCGCCCGGACCACGAGGGCGTCGCCGAGCCGGCCGGCGGCGCGCAGATTGCGCCGCAGCCGCTCGGAACGCGTGGGATGCAATTCCAGCGAAAGCACACGTGCCGCGATGCCGCGCGCGAGCAGCGTGCGTGTCTTGCCGCCCGGCGCCGCGGCCACGTCGATCACGATGCGGGCCGGGGTGACGAGCTCCACCATCGCCTGCGCGGCCACGTCCACGATGCCGAGCGCTCCCGACGCCACGAGCGGGTGTCCGATCGCATCGCCCCCCGTCACCGTGCGGGCGAGCGGCGCCCAGTCGGAGGCCACCGTCGTCACGCCGTCGCGCTCGAGCGCGGCCACGATCTCCTCCGCCGTTCCCGCCTTCGGATCCAGCAGGAGGTCGATGGGCGAATCGTGCTCGTCGGCCCACAGCGCCACGCGCGTCGCCTCCTCGCCCAGCTCCTTCATCCAGCGCCGCACCAGCCACTCGGGATGCGAGGTCTCGATGGCGAGCCGCTTCACGGGATCGGTTCCCTCCGGCAGCAGCACGGCACCCGGTCCTTTCTCTTCGCGCGCGAGCCGCCGCAGCACCGCGTTCACCATGCCGGCCGCGTGCGGCATGAACTCTTTCGCCGCCGTCACCGTCTCCCCCACCGCCGCGTGCGCGGGGATGCGATCCATCAGCAGCAGCTGGGTGGCGCCGAGGCGCAGCGCGGCACGGATCTCGGGATCGAGGTTGGACATCGGCCGGGTGGCATAGCGATCCAGCACGTGGTCGAGGCGGATCGCGTTCCGCAGCGTCATCTTCACGAGGGCGCGCAAAAGATCGCGATCGCGCGCATCCAGGTGCGCCCCCTTCGAATCCAGCAGCGGTGCCGCATGCGAGCGATCGCGGTCCACGCGGATCAGGATGCCGAGCGCCACGAATCGAACCGGGCGCCCGCCGCTGGCTGCGCTCACGAGCTCACGTGCTCACGTCCAGACCTCGCCCACGCTCACACGCTCGCCCCGCACGAACTCGAGCGCCGGGAGAGCCCGGCGCCCGTCGGCCTGCAGCACCTGGGCGGACAGCACACCGGCGCCGCATGCCCATTGCACGCTCTCTCCAGCGGCGATCACCGTTCCTGCCGGAGCTCCGCTTGCATCTTTCGAGACGAGGGTCACGCCTGCGAGCTTCACACGGATTCCCTGGCGCTCGGCGAAGAGTCCCGGCCAGGGCGTGAACGCGCGGGCGCGCCGTTCCAGCTCGAGGGCGTCGAGCGTCCAGTCGATCCGCCCGTCCTCGCGCTTGATCTTCGGACAGCTCGTCGCCTGTGCGTCGTCCTGCGAGACGGGAACGCTCGTACCGTCCGCGAGCGCATGGATGGAATCCACGAGAAGCTTCGCTCCCAGCTTCGAGAGCCGCAGCGCCAGAGTTTCGGCATCCTCGCCGGGAGCGATCACCGCCGGCACCGACGCGTAGACGGGACCGGTGTCCATCCCGACATCCATCTTCATCAGGCTCACGCCCGTCTCGGCGTCACCGGCCAGGAGCGCGGCCTGCACCGGCGAGGCGCCGCGCCAGCGCGGCAGGACCGAGCCGTGCACGTTCACGGCACCGAGCCGCGGGAGGGCGAGGACGTTCGCGGGGAGGATCTTGCCGTAGGCCACCACGACGAAGAGATCGGCGCCGGACGCCGCGAGGAACCCCACCACCTCGTCGTTGCGCAACGTGCCGGGCTGGAAACGAACGAGTCCCAGCTCGCGAGCGCGTACGGCGACCGGCGGATCCGTCAGCAGC
Organism: Thermoanaerobaculia bacterium; assembly: GCA_039919545.1. GTDB lineage: Bacteria > Acidobacteriota > Thermoanaerobaculia > UBA5066 > UBA5066 > JBDSFL01. Next base: position 9,578 of record JBDSFL010000005.1, read on the forward strand.
TTCTTGCGCCCGACCGGTTTGGCCGGCTGCGAGACGACGAGCCCGATCTCGTGGCCGCGGTCGACCAGCGCTTCGAGGGAGGGCACGGCGAACGCAGGGGAACCGAAGAACACGATCTTCACGGCGCCTCGCGCCGCTCTAAGACTTCCGGTTGCGGTCGATCTCGTCGAAGTAGTCGGCCGAGACCAGGATCTCCCGGCTCTTCGCGCCGCCGCTGGGGGGGCCGATGATGCCGTCGCGCTGCATGATGTCGATCAGCTTGCCCGCGCGAGAGAACCCGATCTCGAGCCGCCGCTG